>CAZVAB010000007.1:0-21426 GCA_964625045.1 uncultured Oscillospiraceae bacterium
GGCAACCTCGCTCAAAGTCGAAACCTGCGGTTCCACCTTTGAGCAAGGTTTGAACTTCATTCTATAAAGTGTTCAATTTGTTCTTGAAATTTACGGTTCAAAAATGTATTTCTGTTTTTCATGGTTTTCTTCCTGTTGGTTTTTTGTCCATTTTACTACCTCTTTCCCACTTTTTCAAGGGTAAAGGATAAAAAAGATGGGGCAACCGGCATTTTTCTTGCGCATTGCCGGGAAAAATGGTATGATAAGAGCAAAGAGGTGATGGTATGCGGAATATCCCGGTCTTTACCAGCGAATATGGCGTGGCAAGTCTGGCGTTGGAGTCCATCCCCCAGCGGAGGGAGGCCTTCGTGACCTTGCAAAGCACCATGGAGCCGGAAAAGCTATTGGCGGAATGTCTGGAATTTTGTAAAATGTGCGGAGCGGAGCGGGTCTGGGCCACGGGCCATCCGTCTCTGGAAGCATATCCGCTGCACACGGTGGTTTTTACCATGCGGGGGGAAAAGGGGCGTATTGGCGAGACGGATGCGGCGCTGTTTCCGGTGCAGGACGATACTGCGGAGAAATGGCGTGGGATCTACAATGAAAAAATGGCGGGGGTGGACAACGCCGCCTGGATCACCTTCCTTGGCATGAAGAAGCTGCGGAAAGAAAATAGCGTCTATTTCGTCCACCGGGACGGGGTGCTGCTGGGCATCGGCATGGTCAGCGGTGACCGGATCGAGACATTGGCGGCGGTCAGGCCCGGAGCTGGGGCTGATGTGGTGCGGGCTCTGTGCCAGGGCATCTTCGGGGAGATGGTGGTGCTGGACGTGGCATCCACCAACACACGGGCCATCGGGCTGTATGAGCGGCTGGGATTTGTGAAAACGGCGGAAAAAAGCCGCTGGCACCGGGTGCTGTAAAAAATTCGGATGTGCAGTAAAAATACTTGACAGGAAAGGACAGCTGTGCTATAATACCTCAGGCTCAAGGAGAAATCCTTGACAGAGGGAGGCCCTGATGGAAGCATTTGAGATCGCACTGCTGTTTGATACCTACGGCGGAATGCTCACGGAAAAGCAGCGGGAATATTTGGATATGCGTTACAATCAGGATCTGTCCCTGGGCGAGATCGCCCAGATCCAGGGGGTCAGCCGCCAGGCCGTGTTCGACAATTTGAGCCGGACGGAGTCGCTGCTGCACCGGATGGAGGAGAATATTGGCTGCGTTCGGCGGGACCGTGCGGCAAGCGCCGCAGTCAGCAAGATCGCAGATGCGCTGGCGGTGCTGGAAGGGATGGACGCTCCCAAGGTATTGGATGCTGTGGAAAAGATCCGTGCCGCCGCGGATACATTAAAGGAGTAAGCGATGGCATTTGAAGGCTTAACCGAAAAGATTTCCGCAACCTTCAAAAAGCTGCGCGGCAAGGGCCGCTTGAAAGAGTCCGATGTGAAAGAGGCAATGCGGGAGATCCGCATGGCACTGCTGGAAGCGGACGTCAGCTACAAGGTTGTAAAGGATTTCACCAAGTCCGTCACGGAGCGTTGCGTCGGTACGGATGTGCTGGAATCTTTGACCCCTGCCCAGATGATCGTCAAGATTGTCAACGAAGAGCTGTGCAAGCTCATGGGCAGCGATACAAAACATATCACCATCAACCCCAAAGGCCCCACCGTCGTGATGCTGGTGGGTCTGCAGGGTGCGGGTAAGACCACCAACGGTTCCAAGCTCGCCGGCCTGATGAAGCGCCAGGGCAAAAATCCGCTGCTGGTCGCCTGCGATATCTACCGCCCCGCGGCGATCACACAGCTGAAAGTCTGCGGCGAAAAGCTGGGCATCCCGGTTTTCGACAAGGGCACCCAGAACCCGGTGCTCACCGCCAAGGAGGCGGTGCAGTACGCCCGTCAACACGGCCACGATATGGTATTTCTGGATACTGCGGGCCGGCTCCATGTGGATGAAGCGCTGATGGAAGAGCTGAAAAACATCAAGTCCACTGTCCAGCCGGACGAGATCATGCTGGTCATCGACGCCATGACGGGGCAGGATGCGGTGAATGCCGCCCAGAGCTTCAACGAATGGCTGGATATCGACTCTGTGATGCTCAGTAAGCTCGATGGCGATGCCAGAGGCGGTGCGGCGCTGTCCGTCCGGGCCATCACCGGCAAGCCCATCAAGTTTGCGGGTATCGGCGAAAAGCTGGAGGACATTGAGCCGTTCCACCCGGACCGGATGGCAAACCGGATCCTGGGCATGGGTGATGTGCTGAGCCTCATCGAAAAGGCCGAAAAGGCATTCGATGCCAAGAAGGCCGCCCAGCTGGAAGAACGGCTGAAATCCAATAAATTTACCTTGCAGGATTATTACGATCAGCTGGTGCAGCTGAAGTCCATGGGTTCCATGGAAGAGATCCTGGCCCAGATGCCCGGCGGTGCCAACCTGAAAGGCATCAAGGTGGACGAGAAGGCCATGGCAAGAACCGAGGCCATCATCCTGTCCATGACTCCCAAGGAGCGGGAAAATCCCAGCATCATCGCCGCATCCCGGAAAAAGCGCATTGCCGCCGGTGCCGGTGTGAAGGTGGAGGATGTGAACAAGCTCATGAAGTCTTTCGAGCAGATGCAGAAGCTCATAAAGCAGTTCTCCGGCCCCGGCCTGGGCAAGAAGATGAAGCGGATGAAGGGTTTGGGCGGCTTCGGAGGATTCCCTGGCCTGTAACCGGGAACAATTGGTTCGCTGAAAGCATATTGGCTTTGCGATATATAAATTTTGATTATTTTTGGAGGTGAAACCCATGGTTAAGATCAGACTGAGAAGAATGGGCGCTAAGAAGGCTCCTTTCTACCGGATCGTTGTTGCTGACGCTCGCAGCCCCCGTGATGGCCGCTGCATCGAGGAGATCGGCACTTACAACCCCCTGCTGGAGGCTAACAACATCACTGTTGACGCAGAGAAGGCTCAGGCTTGGATCAAGAACGGCGCTCAGCCCACTGACACTGTTCGCGGTCTGCTGAAGAAGGCTGGCGTTCTGTAAGATCCACTGAAGGAGTTCGCGCAATGAAAGAGCTTTTGCTGTATATGGCAAAGAATCTGGTGGATGATCCAGAAGCAGTCACCGTTACCGAAATCGAAAATGAGGACGGAAAAGTGCTGGAGCTGCGTGTTGCTGAGGGCGACATGGGCAAAGTGATCGGCCGCCAGGGTCGGATCGCCAAGGAGATCCGTACCATCATCAAGACTGTGGCAATGCGCACCGGCGAACGGGTCACTGTCGAAATTATGGATTAACGGGTATGCGTGGCGAGTGCGTCACGCATTTCTCGTTTTTTGGAGGATATATGAAGCTGCAATTTATCGAAGCGGGTGAGATCGTCACCACCCATGGCATCCGGGGAGAAGTGAAGGTGCTGCCCTGGCTGGACAGCCCGGAGATGCTCTGTGATTTTGAGCGCTGCCGCATCAGCGGAAAAGAATACGAGATCGATGCCTGCCGGGTGCAGAAGACCTGCAATTTGGTGAAATTCCGGGGCATCGACACCATGGAGCAGGCACAGGCCCTGCGGGGAAAGACCGTGGAGCTGTACCGGGAGGATATCGATGACGAAGTGATCTTCGCCGCGGAGCTTCATGGCATGGATGTGTTCGCAGGAAGCGAGAAGATTGGCCAGATCGTGGATGTTCTGGATTATCCCGGCAACAAGGTGTATGTGGTCAAGGGTGCCCATGAATACATGATCCCCGCCGTGTCCGCTTTTGTCCTTTCCACGGATGTGGAGAATAACGTGATGCAGGTGAACATCATCGAGGGGATGCGCAGCGATGAGAATTGATATTCTGACTCTGTTCCCGGAAACGCTGGGGGATGTGCTGTCCGAAAGCATCCTGGGCCGTGCCCAGGAGCGGGGGTTCATCCGCATTGAAGCCCACCAGATCCGGGATTATACCGCCAACAAGCAGAACCAGGTGGACGATTACCCCTACGGCGGCGGGCGGGGTGCGGTGATGACCGCGGATCCCCTGTACCGGGCCTGGGAAGCGGTGTGCGATGAGGCCGGCGGCCCGGTGCATACGGTGTATCTGTCCCCCTGCGGGCATACCTTCAAGCAGGCAGATGCCATCCGCTTGAGCCAGATGGATAATCTGGTGCTGGTGTGCGGTCATTATGAGGGCATCGATCAGCGCTTCATTGACGAATGCGTGGACGAGGAGATCTCCCTGGGCGACTTTGTCCTTACCGGCGGTGAGATCGCCGCCATGGCGGTGGCGGATGCAGTGTGCCGCATGGTCCCGGGCGTTTTGGCAGACCCTGAATGCTTTGAGGACGAGAGTCATTTCAATGGCCTGTTGGAATATCCTCAGTATACCCGCCCGGCGGTGTGGCACGGTCGTGCCATCCCGGAGATCCTCACCTCCGGCAACCATGAGAAGGTGCGCCAGTGGCGGCGGAAGCAATCCCTCCGGCGTACCAGAGCCCGCAGACCCGATATGTATGAAAAACTGGACCTTTCCTCCAAGCAGGACAAAAAGCTCCTGAAGGAAATGGAAGAAGAGGACCGGATGTAATCGAATACCATGCCCCCGGCTTTTGAAAGTGAAAAGCCGGGGGCGTTTTAGCGCATTTTTTGTTGTTCAGGACGGATTTGAGCCGTTTGAGGAGGAGACAGAACCGGTATTCGCTCTTGTGTATCTTCGGTATTTCCATGGTACCCCTATTTTCGCTACTGCATTTGACTTTCTGAAAACAGTTTGCCGCGGTAGACAGAGCTTGTCAACACTTTTTGTGACTAAATGGACGAGCCGGTGCGTATGGTATAGCAATGGAGGGATGGGATGGGAATGATACAGGTGTACTTGCTGTTTGCCCTGGGGATTGTGTTGATCGTTAAGGGCGGGGACTGGTTCGTAGAAGGGGCGGCATGGGTGGCGAGAGCCACCGGGATTCCCCATTTTATCGTGGGGGCTACCATCGTCAGTCTGGCGACCACGCTGCCGGAGATCATGGTGTCCACCATTGCGGCACTGGAGGGCCGGGAGCTCCGCCTTTCTGGCATTGGGGATCATTTGGCTGCCGCCGGGGAGAAGGTGGGGATGGCCATTGGCAATGGGGTTGGGTCCGTGATATGCAACACGGCGCTGGTGATGTCCGTGAGCATTCTGTTTCTTCCCGGGCCGGTGGAACGCCGCTCCTTTGCGCCCAAGGCACTGCTGATGATCGCGGCAGTGGGAGCGTTGCAGCTGTGCGTCAGGAGCGGGGCGCTGAATGTCTTTGGTGCCGGGGCGCTGGTGCTGATCTTTGCCCTGTTCATCTATGAAAATATCCGCTCTGCCCAGGGTCAAATGGAACAGCAGACAGTGATGGAAACGCCTGGGAAGCGGGCTGTGATACGGCATATTTTTTACATCCTCATGGGTGCGGGAGCCATCGTCATGGGCTCCCAGCTGCTGGTGGACTACGGAAGCCGTATGGCAAGGGGCTGGGGTGTGTCCGAAGCCATCATCGGTGTGACCATGGTGGCGGTGGGGACCTCCTTGCCGGAACTGGTGACAGCCATCACCGCTGTGGCAAAAAAGGAAACGGCCATGTCACTGGGAAATGTGATGGGGGCCAATATCATCGATATCACGTTGATCCTTGCCATCTGCACCTTTGTGTACGGTGGGGAACTGCCGGTGTTGGCGCAGAATATCTATCTGGATTTTCCTGTGGCGATGCTGGTGTCTCTTTTGGCGGCGGTGCCGGTGCTCGTCACCGGAAAAACACAAAAATGGCAAGGAATCTGCATGATTGGGCTGTACATTCTTTACTTGTTCCTGCGCCTTGGATGAAAAATCCCTCGTATCCACCGGATCGGATACGAGGGAAGTTTTATTGCTTTTTTCGGTGATGCCAGGTGGTATACAGCCGCACGGAGGTGGAGACCAGCAAAATGCCCACGGCCATGACACCGGCAATGGCAGCGGTGAACATCCCCTCACTGGCAAACAGATCCATCTGGCCCCGGACGGCATAATCCATGGTGTAGTACACGCCCGCACCGGGGAGCAGGGGGAAGATGGAGACCAGAAGATAGGAAATGGCGGGGTATTTGCGGATGCGGGCCATGACTTCCGAATAGGCCGAAGCCAGAACAGAAGCCCAGAAGTAGGCGGAGATGGTGCTCAGGCCCCACTGCTGGCACAGAATATAGGCGGCCCAGGTAATCACGCCGCCCAGAGTGCACAGGAGCACGCCGGGGCCGTGGATATTGAAGATGATGGCAAAACCAAGACAGCCGACGAAGCAGGGGATCACCTGTGCCATCAGGGAATAGGAGATGGGCAGGGGGTCAACAGGGGTGCCCCAGAGGGAACTTGCGGCATTCCAGGCCACGGCGGTCCCCAGGGCGATGGCGGCGGCAATAAGCAGCACCTGGACGATCCGGTTGATGCCGGAGTTGGTATCGCCATAGATGATGTCCCGCATGGCGTTGGTAAAAAGCAGACCGGGAACCAGGATCATCAGCGCACCGATATTTACCGTATCCGGGTGGGGGGACAGGCCCAACGCTGCCAGAGCATAGGCCAGCAGTGCCATGGGAAAGGCGGCGGCAATGGTGCGGAAAAATTCGTTGGCACCCAGATTCGCGGTGAAGCGGTTGATGACCGCAACCGTCAGGCCGCACAAAGCGGCGCAGCAGGCATCGGCGACGGAGCCGCCAAAGAGCACGGCAAAGCCGAATGCGCCCATCACATGACCCAGCAAGGAAAGGGGAAGGGTATAGGTGCGGCATTCCTTTGCGGTCTCGTCCAGCCATTTTGCCACAATCTCCGGGGCTGGATGCTCCCGGCAAATGCGGCGGCTCAGGGCGGAATAGCGCTCCACGGCATCCAGATCATTACCGTGGTTGCCAATGCGGCGCATCCGGGTCAGGGGACGGCCCACCACTGGTTCGATGCTGATGTGCATACAATTGGGGATCACAAAGACCTCGGCTTCGATCTCGTAGGCGGCAAGCATCCGTGTGACGCTTTCTTCCACGCGGAAAGTCTCCGCACCGCCCATGGCCAGATGATGCCCCAGATCCATTGCAAGGTCCAGAAGTTTTGAATACTCCATGGCTGCCTCCCGGAAAAATTCAGAATTTACGCAATCAAGTATATCACACTCCGGCAAAAATACAAGAAGAAATCCCACCGAATTTCTTCGGTGGGAAGGTTTTATTTGCGCACAAAGAGGATACCCAGAGTCCCGGGGCCGCAGTGGCAGGAGACGGTGCAGCCGGCGGTGGTCTCGTGGACAGTGTCAAAATTGCCATGGACATCGATGGCATTTTTCACTGCGGACAGGCATTCGTCGGTGACGGGGGTATGGGTCAGGAACAGTTCGCTGTGGTCAATGTCCTCCCGGTCAGAAAGCCGCTCCTTGACATAGTTTGCCAGGCACTTGGCGTAGTTGCCCCGGTATTTTTTGACCACGACCATTTTGCCGTCCTTAACTTCAATACAGGGCTTCAAATTCAGCAGGTTTGCGCCCAGGGCTGCCACCATGGAGCAGCGGCCGCCTTTGACCATGTAATCCAGCCGGTCCAGCAGGAAGCTGGATTCCACCTTGTCCGTGAATGCACGAACGGCATCCGCCAGTTCGTCCAGATCCGTGGCGGTTGCCGCCAGCCGGGCGGCGTACAGCACCACATGGCCCTGACCGGTGGAGAGGTTACGGGAGTCTACCACACGGACATTGGGATAGCTTTGGGCTGCGATGCAGGCGTTCTGATAGCAGGAGGAGAAGCCGGAGCTGATGGTGATATGGATCACACCGTCATAGTCCCCGGCATACTGGGAAAACAGGTCTTCGTACTGACCAATGCTGTAAGCGGAGGTGGAGCAAAGCGCACCGCCGTTTGCCACATGGTCGAAAATATCAGCGGGGGTAATGGTAATGCCGTCGGTGAACTGCTGGTCGCCCTTCACAACGGTCAGATGTGCCAGAGAAATATCATATTGCTGCATCAGTTCGGGGGAAAGGTCACAGGTGCTGTCAGAGAGGATCTTGATTTTCATAAAAATAAAACTCCTTCGGTTTCGGTTAATTGGTGTGAGGAACGGGATCGCAGGACATCATAAAGCAGTTGGCTTCCATGGCGTGGCTTTTCATATAATTGGCACCCCAGTCCCGCATGGAGACCAGAATGGGCATCAAGCTTTGACCAAGCTCCGTCAGAGAGTATTCCACTTTCGGTGGGACGATGGGGAAAACTTCCCGGTGGATCAGCTGGTTTGCCTCCAGCTCCCGCAGCTGCTGGGTGAGCATTTTGGGCGTTGCGTTGGCAATGCGCTGGCGCAGTTCGGAAAAGCGCAGGGTGCCCTCGGACAAATGCCAGAGGATCAGTGCCTTGTATTTTCCGCCGATCAGTTCCAGGGTCTCTGCCACGGGGCAATTGTTGACTTGGGACATTGAAACCTCCTTTGGTATCTAAAAAGATACTGATGCACCAAAAGGTGCATACTTGCGATTTTTAAATTATATGTTAAAATGGTATCATACAAGTGGAATTTCGTCAAGACTTGGGGTGATTTTCAGCGTATCACCCAAAGAATGGGGACGAAAACGGAAGGGAAGTGTTGATTTTGAAGCTGAAATTTGAGGTGACCGGAATGACCTGCGCCGCCTGTTCCGCCCGGGTGGAAAAAGTGACTCGGGCAGTGCCGGGGGTCACGAAAGCAGAGGTCAATCTTATGGGCGGCAGCATGAGCGTGGAAGCGGAAAGCGAAGAGGTGACCGCTCCCATCATCAAGGCGGTGACGGATGCGGGCTACGGTGCGGCTCTTGCGGGGCAGAAGCAGCCGGCATCCCCCAAAAAGGATGACACCGGGGATAAAAAGAAACGCCTGATCGCATCCATGGCCTTTTTGATCGTGCTGATGTATTTTACAATGGGGCACATGGTGGGCCTGCCGGTGCCGGGATGGTATCACGGTACGGAAAACGCACTGGTTGCGGCGCTGCTGCAATTTGTGCTGACATTGCCTGTGATCGTGCTGAACATGGGCTATTACACCCGGGGCTATAAGGCCCTGTGGCACCGCAGCCCCAATATGGACTCCCTCATTGCGGTGGGTTCCAGCGCGGCGCTGGTCTACGGTGTGGCGGCGCTGTTCCGCATGGCCTACGCCATGGGCCATGGGGACTGGGAGACCGTCGCCTATTACAGCGAGAACCTGTATTTTGAGTCGGCGGCGATGATATTGACCCTGATCTCTCTGGGTAAGTTTCTGGAATCCCGGGCCAAGGGAAAGACCGGCGATGCCATTCGCTCCCTTATGGCTCTGCGCCCGGAAACTGCCACGATCTTGCGGGATGGGCAGGAAGTCACCGTGCCCGCAGAAGAGGTGCGGGTGGGTGAAATCGTCATCGTTCGCTCCGGCGGGCGGATCCCCGTGGACGGTACGGTGCTGGAAGGCCGGGGGGCGGTGGATCAAAGCGCCCTGACTGGCGAGAGCATCCCGGTGGAAAAAGAGCCGGGAGATACGGTGGCCGCTGCCACCATCAACACGGAGGGCTTTTTCAAATTCCGGGCGGACAAGGTGGGGCAGGATACCACCTTGCAGCAGGTCATCCGCATGGTGGAGGAAGCGGGCGGCTCCAAAGCCCCCATTGCACGGCTGGCGGATAAAATCGCCGGGGTATTCGTTCCGGTGGTCATGGGAATTGCGGCGGTGACCTTTGCCATTTGGATGATCGCAGGCTATGGCCTGGAATTCTCCCTGACCTCTGCCATCTCCGTTCTGGTCATTTCCTGCCCCTGTGCATTGGGTCTTGCCACCCCGGTGGCCATCATGGTGGGCACAGGCCGGGGCGCATCCATGGGCGTGCTGTTTAAAAACGGCACGGCATTGGAGCAGTTGCATCATGTGGATACCGTGGTGCTGGACAAGACCGGTACGTTGACCACCGGCAAGCCTGCGGTGACGGATATCCTGCCCGAAGAAATGGGTAAGGAGGAATTTTTGAAGCTGGCGGCAGCGCTGGAAAAGCCCTCGGAGCATCCCTTTGCCAAGGCGATTTTGGAAAAAGCCGGGGATATGGCGCTACCCCCGGTGGAAGCATTCGAGACTTTGCCGGGCCGGGGTCTGGCAGCGACTCTGGATGGTGTTCGGTATCTGGCGGGCAATGCCCGGCTGATGCAGGAGCGGGGGATCAAAGTCCCGGGCTACCCGGCTCTGGCGGAGCAGGGGAAGACACCACTGTATTTTGCCCGGGATGATGGAACGTATCTGGGTGCCATTGGAGCAGCGGATGTGCTGAAAGCGGACTCTGTGGCGGCGGTGGCTGCTATGAAAAAGCAGAGACTGCAAGTGGTAATGCTCACCGGCGACAATGCCCGGACAGCGGCAGCCATCGGCAAGGCCGCCGGTATCGACCGGATCATCTCCGATGTGCTCCCGGCGGACAAGGCCGGGGTCGTGAAGCAGCTTCAGGCGGAGGGCTGCCGGGTGCTGATGGTGGGCGATGGCATCAACGATGCCCCGGCGCTGGTGACGGCGGATGTGGGTATGGCCATCGGCGCAGGTACGGACATTGCCATGGAATCGGCGGATGTAGTGCTGATGAGTGGCTCCCTCACTGGGGTCGCCAATGCGGTGCGATTGAGCAAGGCCACCATCCGCAATATCAAGGAAAACCTGTTCTGGGCATTTTTCTATAACTGCCTGGGCATCCCTGTGGCGGCGGGTGCGCTGTACCTGCCCCTGGGGGTGCAGTTAAGCCCCATGATCGGTGCGGCGGCCATGAGCATGAGTTCGGTATTTGTGGTGTCCAACGCTTTGCGGCTGCGGCGGTTCAAGCAGGAAGCGATTTCACAGGAGATAGAACAAAAACAAGAAATCAAGGAGGAAACAAAAATGGAAACGATCATTAAGGTAGAAGGCATGATGTGCAACCACTGCAAGGCAATGGTGGAAAAGGTCTGCAAGGCGACTCCCGGCACGGTGGAAGCGGTGGTGGATCTGCAGGCAAAGACCGTTACCGTCACGGGTGACGCATCCCGGGAGAGTCTGGAAAAGGCCATCGTGGATGCGGGCTACGAGATTATCCGCTGATATGCGAAACATTCGGCTGGATATCTGCTACGACGGTACCCGCTACAAGGGCTGGCAACGTCTGCCCAAGGTGGACAATACCATCCAGGGGAAAATCGAGCAGACGCTCTCCCGGATCTTGGGGGAGCCTGTTGAAATCTCCGGCAGCGGGCGCACCGATGCGGGAGCCCATGCGGAGCATCAGATCGCCAATTTTCACTGTGAAAGCGAAATGCGCTGCGAGGAGATCTTGTCAAACCTGCGGCGTTATCTTCCAGAGGATATCGGCATACACTCTTGTCAGGAGGCGGCACCCCGGTTCCATGCCCGGCTCAACTGCGTGGGCAAAACCTACCGCTACCGGATTTGGAACAGTGAGCAGCCCTGTGTTTTTCAGCGGCGGTATGTATATGCGCTGGAAGATGCGCTGGATGTGGCAGCGATGGAAAGAGCGGCACAGCTTCTTCTGGGGAAGCATGATTTTTCCGCCTTTTGCGCCAATAAGAAGATGAAAAAGTCCACCGTTCGCCGTGTGGATGCCATCGACATACAGCGCTGCGGCAATGAACTGGTGCTGACCTTCACCGGAAACGGTTTCCTTTACAACATGGTGCGCATCATGGTGGGGACACTGATCGAGGTGGGCCGTGGGGAGCGTAAAGCTGAGAGCATCCCGGACTTGTTTGGGGCAAAGCGGGAAAATGCCGGCTATCTGGTACCGGCGCAGGGGCTGTGCCTGACGGAGGTGGAATATTGAATATTCAGATATTTGGAAAGAGCAAATGCTTCGATACCAAGAAAGCGGAGCGCTACTTCAAGGAGCGGCGGGTGAAATTCCAATCCATCGATTTGAAACGGTTTGGAATGTCCGGCAAGGAGTTTGACAGTGTGCTCCGGGCCGTGGGCGGCATTGACAATATCATTGACTGGGACAGCAAGCACCCGGATGTGACGCTCATGAAGTATATGGACGACACAAGGGCCAAGGAGGACAAGGTTTTTGATGACCCCACCTTGATGAAGACACCCATCGTCCGCAACGGAAAGCAGGCAACTGCTGGCTATTGCCCGGAAATCTGGGCTACATGGGAATAATACAAAAGCAGCTTCTTCGGTCAGAGGAGGCTGCTTTTTTGAGTATGGGAGGCGGCAATGGAAAAACTACTGGAAACGGTCAACGGCATCGTTTGGGGCGCTCCGGCCCTTGTGGGCATTTTAGGCGTGGGACTGTACTTGAGCATCCGTACAGGCTTTGCGCAGCTGCGGCTGTTTCCCAGAGCACTGGGGGATTTTTTCTCCAAGCTCCGGGGAAAAGGGAAAAAAGAGGGGGAAGTGTCCCCGTTTCAGGCACTGTGCACCGCTTTGGCGGCGACGGTGGGAACAGGGAATCTGGCGGGAGTTGCCGGGGCAATGGCCATTGGCGGCCCGGGGGCGATCTTCTGGATGTGGATCTGTGCCATTCTTGGAATGATGACAAAATTTGCCGAAGCCATGCTGGCTGTCCGCTACCGGCAGCGAAATGAAGCAGGAGAATGGGTGGGCGGCCCTATGTACATCATCCAAAAGGGAATGGGAGAGCGCTGGAGGTGGCTTGCAGGCAGCTATGCCTTCTTCGGGGTGGTGGCAGCCTTTGGCGTGGGCAATGCAACCCAGGTCAATGCGGTGGTGGGGAGCGTCAACCAAATGCTTTCCGCCTGGGGCCGGGAAGAAACGGCGGTGGGAAATCTGGTAATGGGCGGTATTCTGGCAGTTCTGGTGTGCGGCATTTTGCTTGGTGGCATGGCCGGGATCGGACGGGCGGCGGAAAAACTGGTGCCCTTTGCGTCACTTCTTTATTTGCTGCTGGGAGCCGGCGTGCTGATCGCCAGAGCGCAGGCACTTCCCGGGGCTCTGGAGGCCATAGTTGCCGGGGCATTCTCCCCCAAGGCAGTCACCGGCGGGGCAGTGGGGTCGGCGTTTGTGAGCCTTCGCATCGGGGTGTCCCGGGGGGTATTTACCAACGAGGCGGGGATGGGCACAGCGGGCATTGCCCACTGTGCCGCCAATGTCTCCCATCCGGCGGAGCAGGGGCTCATGGGCATCATGGAAGTGTTTCTGGATACCATTGTGATCTGCACCATGACGGCGCTGGTGATATTGGTCAGCGGGGTTCCGATCCCCTACGGAGTGGATGTGGGAGTGAGCCTGACGACCCAGGCCTTCGTCAGCGTGTATGGGGACTGGGCAGCCGCCCTGATCGCGGGGGCGCTGTGCTGCTTTGCCATTGCCACGGTGCTGGGCTGGGGGCTTTACGGTGCCCGGTGTGCCCAGTACCTCTTCGGCAGCGGGGTATGGAAGCGATTTGTGCTGCTGCAGGGAATTACGGTGATGGCTGGGGCGGTGCTGAAAACCGGAACGGTTTGGCTTCTTTCGGAGACGGTCAATGGCCTGATGGCACTGCCAAATCTCATTGCCCTGGCGGCGCTGACACCGGAAGTGGCAGCGTTGACACGGCAGTATACAAAAGATCATGGAAAAGTGCGTGTTTTCCTTGACAAAGATGCGCCTTTGGTGGTAAAATAACCGTAAATCGTGATGAACGGAAAGAGTAACACGGAGAAGCACCCCAGAGAGTTCGGGTCGGCGGCTGGAAGCCCGGGCGGAGCGGAAGTGTGAAAGTGCGTCCGGGAGCGAGAAATTGCATACAAAGCGATAAATGAGAGTGGAACCGCGGAATTTACCCGCCTCTTGTGCCCAAAGCATAAGAGGCGGTTTTTGCAGTTTAAAGTACAAAATGGAGGAATTTCTATGTATCTATACAATTCGACCAGCCATAAGAAGGAACTGTTTGTTCCCAATCATTCAGACATCGTGAAGATGTATACCTGCGGCCCGACGGTGTATCACTACGCCCACATCGGCAATCTGCGCACCTACATCATGGAGGACGTGCTGGAAAAGGCCCTGCGCTATGAGGGGTACAATGTCAAGCGTGTTATGAACATCACGGATGTGGGTCATCTTGCCAGTGATGCGGACACTGGCGAAGATAAGATGGTCAAGGGTGCCAAGCGGGAAAACAAGACCGTTATGGACATTGCGAAGTTTTATACAGACGCTTTCTTTGCTGACTGCGACAAGCTGAATATCAAGCGTCCTGATGTGGTGGAGCCTGCCACTAACTGCATCGATGAATATATCCACATGGTGCAGACCCTGCTGGAAAAGGGGAAGGCCTATTTTGCCGGCGGCAATGTGTATTTCGATACTTCCACGCTTGAGCAGTATTATGTCTTTGGCGAGCATGACCAGGAGGATCTGGCAGTGGGCGTCCGGGAGGGCGTGGAGGAGGACTCCAACAAGCGCAATAAGAACGACTTCGTGCTGTGGTTCACCAAGTCGAAATTTGAAGACCAGGCTTTGAAGTGGGACTCCCCCTGGGGCGTGGGCTATCCCGGCTGGCACATTGAGTGCTCCTGTATCTCCATGAAGCATCTGGGAGAGGATCTGGATATCCATGCTGGCGGCATTGACAATGCCTTCCCCCACCACACCAATGAGATTGCCCAGAGCGAAAGCTATCTGGGGCACAAGTGGTGCAACTACTGGTTCCATGTCCATCACCTGAACACCGAGGGCGGCAAAATGAGTAAGTCCAAGGGTGAGTTTTTGACTGTCGCACTGCTGGAAGAAAAGGGCTATGACCCCATGGCGTACCGCCTGTTCTGCCTGCAGAGCCACTATCGCCGGAATCTGGTGTTCTCCTGGGAAAACCTGGACAATGCCGTGACGGCTTACGACAAGCTGATCGCCAAGATCGCCGCGCTGAATCAGGCGGGGGAAGTGGAGACGGAGGCATTTGCCCAACTGAAGGAGCGCTTTACCAAGGCGCTGGACGGCGACCTGAACACCTCCCTTGCCATTACGGCACTGTACGATGTGCTGAAAGCCAAGTGCGGCGATGCCACCAAGATCGCGGCTATTGGAGATTTTGACCGGGTATTGAGCCTGAACCTGCTGGAAGCTGCGGAAAACCTGCGCCGGAAGCAGGCAGAGGAAGAAGTCGCCAATGCCGATCCCGAGATCGATGCCCTGGTGGCAGCCCGGACGGAAGCCAAGAAGGCCAAAAACTGGGCAGAAGCGGATCGCATCCGTGACGAATTGAAGGCACAGGGCATTGAGATCATTGACACGCCCCAGGGCGCAAAGTGGAGAAGAGTATGAAACTGCTGATCTTAGACGGCAATTCCGTTATCAACAGAGCCTATTTCGGTGTCAAGCCGTTGACTACCCGGGAGGGACTGTACACCCATGCCATCTACGGTTTCCTGAATATTTTGGAGCGGATGGAACGGGAGGAACAGCCGGATGCGGTGTGCGTTTCCTTTGATCTTCACGGCCCCACCTTCCGGCATTTGCGCTATGACGGTTATAAAGCGACCCGCCATGGAATGCCGGAGGAGCTGGCCGTGCAGATGCCGGTGATGAAGGAAGTCCTCAAAGCCATGAACATTCCCATTTACGAATGCCAGGGCTGGGAAGCGGACGATGTCATCGGAACCGTGGGCAAGATCTGCTCCAATAACGGCTGGGAGTGCGTGGTGGTCACGGGAGACCGGGACTCTTTGCAGCTGATCGATGAAAATGTGCACATCAAGCTGGTGATCTCCAAGGCGGGTCAGACCACGGCGACTTTGTATACACAGGATAAGTTCCAGGAGGAGTATGGCTTTGAGCCGAAAAAGCTCATTGACCTGAAAGCGCTCATGGGCGATTCATCGGACAATATCCCCGGTGTTGCGGGTGTCGGCCCGAAAACCGCAACGGACCTGTTGGTGAAATTTGGCAGTTTGGATGGGGTGTATGCCCATCTGGACGATCCGTCCATTCGCCCGAAGCTCCGGGAAAAACTGGAAAACGGACGGGAAAACGCCTACCTTTCGTATGAACTGGCAACCATTGTGCCGGAAGCGCCCATTGATTTTGAACCCAAGGATGCCATCGTGCAGCCTTATAATAAGCCGGAGCTGTATGCCCTGTTCCAAAGATTGGAATTTGTCAAGCTCATTGACAAATATGGCCTGCGGGGGGCGGCGGTGGAAGCGCCGAAAGCGCAGACTGTGAAGTTCACCCCCTGGCCCAAGGCGCAGACGCTTCCAGAACCGGGTGTTCCCTGTGCCGTGTATCTGGCGGAGGACGGGACACTGGCTCTGGCCTGGGAAAAGGGCGTTTACGCCATGACACCCATGGAAGTGCAGATGGCAGGGCAGTGTCTTGCGGGACGCAGCGGCTGCATCTGTCACGATATGAAGACTACCATGCACCGTCTGGACGAGATGGGCGTTGCTTTTGGGGAGTTTTCCTTTGACACAGCATTGGCGGCCTATGATTTAAATCCCTCCCAATCTGACTATGCCGTGTCCAAGCTGGCCACCACATTCCTGGGGATCAGCGTAGAGGACGGAGATGCCGCCGCTTGCGCGCAAGCGCTGTGGCATTTGAAGCAAGTGTTGGAAGCGGAGCTTCAAAAACAGGGGATGACCGAGCTTTACGAGACCATCGAGCTGCCCTTGTGCCCGGTTTTGTACCGAATGGAAAAGGCGGGTGTTGCCATTGACCGGCAGCAGCTGGCGCAGTTCGGTGAAATGCTGGCACAGCGGATCGAGGAGTGCGAAAAGCTGATCTTCGGTTACGCCGAGGGCACTTTCAATATCAATTCCACCAAGCAGCTGGGGGAACTGCTGTTTGAAAAACTGGGACTTCCCCCGGTGAAGAAAACCAAGACCGGCTATTCTACCAATGCGGATGTGCTGGAAAAGCTGAAGGACAAGCATCCCATCATCCCTGCCATCATGGATTACCGGATGCTCACCAAGCTGAAATCCACCTATGCTGACGGCCTGATGAAGGTCATCTGCGACGATGGACGTATCCGCACTACTTTCCAGAACTTGGTCACGGCTACGGGAAGACTGTCTTCCACTGATCCCAATTTGCAGAATATCCCGGTGCGCACGGATCTGGGTGCGGAGATCCGCAAGATGTTCGTGCCCAAGGCCGGCTGTGTGCTGGTGGATGCGGACTACAGCCAGATCGAACTGCGGGTGCTGGCCCACATTGCGGACGATACGGTGATGCAGCAGGCGTTCATCAGCGGGCAGGATATCCACACAGTCACAGCGGCCCAGGTGTTCGGTGTCGCCCCGGAGGAAGTGACGGCTTTGCAGCGCCGCCACGCCAAGGCAGTGAACTTTGGCATCGTTTATGGTATTTCTGAATTTTCCCTGGCGGAGGATATCGGCGTTTCCCGGTATGAGGCCAAGGAGTATATTGACAACTATCTGGCAAATTACAGCGGTGTGCGCAAGTATATGAAGCAGGTGGTTTTGGATGCCCGGGAAAAGGGCTATACCCAGACCCTGTACGGACGCAAGCGCTATATCCCGGAGCTGACAAGCTCCAATTTCAACATTCGCCAGGGTGCGGAGCGGATCGCTCTGAATACACCCATTCAGGGCACAGCGGCGGACCTTATTAAGCTGGCGATGATTCGGGTGGACAAGGCACTGCGGGAAGAATTCCCGGAAGCGGCGCTGCTGCTGCAGGTCCACGATGAGCTGATCGTGGAATGTCCGACGGAAATCGCCCAGGGCGTTGCGGCATTGGTCAGCCGGGAAATGGAGCACATTGCCCAGCTGAAAGTGCCCCTGACGGCGGAAGCGAAGACCGGCAAAAGCTGGTATGAGGCAAAATGATGGAAATTCTTGAAATGACCCAAGGGGTGGTTGCTCGGGTGGCACAGCTGGAAAATCTGTGCTTTTCCGACCCGTGGAGCGAAAAAAGCGTTGCTTCCGAGCTTTCCAATCCGCTTTCATTGTGGCTGGTTGCCATGGAGGGGGAGCGTTTGGCAGGCTATGTGGGCTCCCAAAGCGTGGAAGGGGAGGCGGACATGATGAATGTGGCCGTCCACCCGGATTTTCGCCGCCGCGGCGTGGGGGAAACGTTGGTCAACGCACTGGTGGTGGCACTGGCTGAAAAGGGCGTGCACAGCTTGACACTGGAAGTGCGAGTTTCCAATGAAAGCGCCATCGGCCTATACAAAAAGCTGGGATTTTCCCAGGCTGGTTTGCGGAAAAATTACTACCGGCATCCCAAAGAAGATGCGTATATCCTGCGAAAGGAGTGGGAAATTTGAATATTTTAGCAGTAGAGTCCTCCTGCGATGAAACAGCCGTTGCCATCGTCCGGGACGGACGGGAGGTGCTGTGCGACTGCATCGCTTCTCAGGTGGCCCTCCACCGGGAATACGGCGGCGTGGTGCCGGAGATCGCCTCCCGGAAGCACATCGAAGCCATCTATGGACTGGCGGATCAGGCACTGGAGCAGGCAAAGCTGACCCGGGACGACATTGATGCCGTTGCGGTGACCTATGCGCCGGGACTGATTGGCGCGGTGCTGGTGGGGGTGAATTTTGCCAAGGCTGCGGCTCTGGCTATGAACAAGCCTCTGATCCCGGTGCATCACATCCGGGGCCACATCGCGGCAAATTATATCGCATATCCCGATTTGAAGCCGCCGTTTTTGTGCCTGGTGGTCTCCGGCGGTCACACGATGATCGTGGAAGTGAAGGACTACACGGATATGAATATTCTTGGCACCACCTTGGACGATGCGGCTGGTGAGTGCTTTGACAAGGTGGCAAGAGTGCTGGGAATGCCGTACCCCGGCGGTGCGGCGCTGGACAGAATGGCAAAGCAGGGTGACGATACCAGATACGATCTGCCCCGGAGCAAGCCCGGTGAGAATCCCTACAACATGAGCTTCTCCGGCTTAAAGACGGCGGCACTGAACCTTATCAACCATGCCCAGCAGGTGGGGGAGGAGCTGGATATTCCCAGCCTGTGTGCGTCCTTTTCGGCGGCGGTGTCCGATACGCTGGTGCCCAGAGTGGTGAGGGCCATCCAGGAGACAGGTCATAAGAAGATCGCCGTGGCTGGCGGTGTGGCGGCAAATTCCCGCATCCGGGCAGATGTTTTGGCTGCTGCCGAAAGCCTGGGGGCGCAGGTATTTATGCCGCCTCTGTCCCTGTGCGGCGATAACGGCGCCATGATCGGTGCCCAGGCGTATTATGAATTCCAGGCGGGCAATGTGGCGGATATGAGCCTTAACGCCTATGCAACCAAGTCCATTTTGGGCGAGAGTCTATGAGAAAATGCAGGAGCGTTTCATGCTCCTGCATTTTTTGTCAGGAATGGGCAATTGAATATGAAAGCTGTATAATCAGGGAAAATGAACAGGAAAAGAATTGAAAGAAGGTTGGACATTCCCGGATTTTGGCGGTTGTAACCAAAGCAGGTTGGGGAAAAGCGCTGTGGAAAAAGCTGTGGAAACTGTGCATAAACCCATGAATAGTATGTGAATAAACCTTGTTGCACCGGGATATACAGGGAAGTTATCCACAGAAAAGGGAACTTTTTATGGAAAATTGCGGAAAAAAGGAAGAATGCAGGTTTAGCGTCATCCCTGGTTGATAAATGGTTCGGGTATGCTATAATGGCGAAAAGGGGCGTGATGGATGTGCTGCAAGTGGCGGAAAAACTCTCCCAGCTGCGTTTTTCCCTGCTGATGGATGTGTATGAAGAGGGCAACCGGGAAAACGGCAGACAGATGTACCCCGGGCTTCCTGAAAATGAGCAGCTGCTCCGGGCGGAAGCATCCTTTTACGCCTATTTGACGGAGAGCTTCTTCAAAACACCGGGGGCGGTGTATGCGATGTGGACAGAGCAGGGACAGTATGTCTGCGCCCTGCGCCTGGAACCGTATCAGGATGGGCATCTTCTGGAGGCGTTGGAGACAAAGCCGGATCACCGGAACCGGGGCTGCGCCGCGGCGCTGATGAAAGCGGTGCTGGAACGCTGGCCCGGTAAGATCTATTCCCATGTCAGTAAGGGCAACATGGCATCCCTGGCTGTCCATGAAAAATGCGGATTTCAGAAGATTTTAGACCATGCGGTGTATATCGATGGTTCGGTGGCCCGGAACCCCTGGACCCTTTGCGCTCCAGAACGGGGAAAAGCAGCACAAAACGGAAAAAACTATTGACAAAAATTCCCCCAGCGGTTATAATATTCAAGCGCTTGCGAGAGTGTTGGAATGGTAGACAAGTACGTTTGAGGTGCGTGTGGTTATGCCGTGTGGGTTCGAGTCCCATCTCTCGCACCATGGCGAGTGTTCTTACAGCATTTGAAAGGCTGTTAAGAACACTCGCTTTTTCATACAGCGAGTTGGCCTGGGGCGTAGTTGACGACTACGCCTTTTCTTGTATTCACCGACACCTGGGGTGCCGGGAGTGGGAACACATCGGGAATGAAGATTGCCCCCACACAGTTGTAATGGATCACAAGGTGTTGCTCCCATATCCCGTCGATCTTCTCCGCCTGATGGACTTCGATGTGATCGATCAGCTCATTGAGCATCCGGGGCGTCAGGGTCTTGGCTCTGGTGTATTTGCGGACGGTGGCGATAAACATATCCGCCGTTACGGACTTGCTGCTGAGCTTGTCCATTTCCGCCCGGAGGGCTTTGATCTTCTCGGATATCTCTTTCTGCTCGTCCTCATACCTACGGGACATTTTAGAAAAGCGGTCATCGGAGAGCTTGTCGGAAACATTGTCCTCATAGATACGCTCAAACAATCCATCCAATTCTTCATCACGGGCTTGCAATGCTGCAAGCTCTTTTTCTTTGAGCTTGCGGTCCAGAGCAACATTTTGTTGGGTGCTGCCCATAACGGCCTTGACGAAATCGTCCTCATATCGGCTGGCGAATTTGGTCAGACGCTTAATTTCGCCCAACACCACCTGTTCCAGAAAATCCACCCGGATATAATGGGTGGAGGTACAGGTACCACGATTGCCCTTGTAGTTAGAGCAGTTGAAATACTTGATTTCTGGATTCCCCTGATTGAAGTGGAAATGCAGGTTGTTTCCGCAATCGGCGCAGACCAGCAGCCCGGAAAACATATTCTTTTCGCCTTCGTTGGTGCGACGCTTGCGGACTTTGCCCCGTTTCTGCTGAACCTGCTCCCACACGGCACGGTCAATGATCGGTTCATGGACATCCTTGAAAACCACCCAGTTTTCCCGGTCGTTTTCGATGCGCTTCTTGTTTTTATAAGACTTGGAGTAGGTTTTGAAATTGAGAATATCGCCGCAATACTCCTGCAAGGACAGGATTTTGGTGATTGTTGAGCTATTCCACTTGGTAGGCGGCTGTTGCTTGCCCTTTCCGGGACGCTTAACACCCTTTTTCAGCCAGTAGGCACGAGGGGTCAGGATTTCTTCCCGTTCCAGTTGGGCGGCGATCTGCTCCGTTCCCATGCCATCCAGGGTCATGCTGTAAATGTGC
>CAZVAB010000008.1:0-20250 GCA_964625045.1 uncultured Oscillospiraceae bacterium
CCTGTGACCTCCTGCTTGTAAGGCAGATGCTCTCCCAGCTGAGCTATGCTCCCGAAGTCGTTCATGAGGTGTTGACCTCAGCGACGTGGATTATTATACACAGAAAGGGGCATTTTGTCAAGCATTTTTTGCAGAAATTTTGAAATAATTTTTCGTTCTCAAAATCCTGTCATTTCCCACCATTTATATAAATATTTTAAACTTTTTCCAGCAGTGTCCGAATATCCTCCGGGGTAAACTGATAGACCGTGTCACAGAACTGGCACTCCACCGGGAATGCCTTCCCCTCTTCCATGATGTCCGTCAGTTCCTCTTTTCCAAGGCTGATCAGTGCCGCTGTCACCCGCTCCCAGGAGCAGTAGCACTTGTAGGAAATTTCCGCGGTCTCCATGAACACAACGCCCAGATCACCGCACACCTGGCCCAGAATATCCTCCGGGGTCAGGCCGTTTTCCAGCATAGCCGTTACCGCACCGGCACGCTTGATGCCTGCTTCCAGCTTGTCGATGGTCTCCTCCGGGGCACCGGGAAGCAGCTGCACCAGATAGCCGCCAGCCACCTTCACGGAACAATCCGTATCCACCAGCACACCCAGGGCGCAGGCGGTGGGTGTCTGCTCGCTCTGGGCAAAATATGCCGTCACATCGTCACCGATCTCGCCGGTGACCAGGGGCACCTGGCCCACATAGGGCTCCTTCATTTGCAGGTCACGGATCACGGTCAAAGTTCCGTCCTTACCCACTGTGGCCCCCACATCCAGCTTGCCGGGGTACTTTTCCACCAATTCCACATTTCCCTCGGTGACACAGCCCCGGACATTACCCACACTGTCAGATACGCAGGTGATGGTGCCGATGGGGCCGCCGCCCCGAATCTGCAAAGTCATGGAACCATTCTCAACCTTCTGCATATTGCCCATCATGGAAGCCGCTGTCAGCGCCCGTCCAAAGGCCGCTGTGGCGTTGGGGGTGGTTTTCTGGATCTGTGCGCCCCGGCGCACGGTCTGCGTGGAACGGATGGCTACGACCTTCACAAAGCCATCCATGCTCATGCCACGAACCAAGTAATCGTTCATGCTATCAACACGGCAAAATGCCGCTTCCTCCTTTGAATTTTACATTATTATAATCTATTTCGGCCCAATGTGCAACTGATTTCTTCTCCCCGGCAGGAAAAGCGGGCAGCCAGTGCTGCCCGCCCTTTATTTACAGAGGATTTTTCCTTTTCTCGCCTTGAAGTAGATCCGCTGCTCCCCCACTCTGGGTGCGGTAAACTCCCGGTCGGCGTAAACCTCAATATGCGTAAAGCCCGCCGCTTTCAGATAATCCGTCAGCTGATTCTGGGAATAGGCATACTCCCGGTGCTCTTCAAAAGAGCGCAGCCACACCTCCCCCTCCCGCTGGAACAGATCCATACCGTAGGAGCAGATGTTGGTTTCCTGATCAAATTCCCCCCGCCAAACGCAGTATACATCGTCATCCTCATCCAGAAATACCTGACCGTCCATGGCCCGGAGCTTTTCCGGGGTGTTCACATCGAAGATGAAAATGCCGCCTGGGTTCAGTGCCTTGTAGACCCGGCGGATGGCTTCCTTGCAGTCATCCGGGTCTGTCACATAGTCCAGACTGTCCAGAGCGCACACCGCCAGATCAACGCCCCGGGGAAGCTGGAGCTGCTGCAGGCTCTGGCAAACGAACAGGGGTGGATTTTCCATTTCCTGGGCCTTCTGGCATGCCACCGTGAGCATATCCGGTGCCATGTCTACACCGGTAACGGCAAGTCCCTGTTTTGCCAGCAAAACCGCCACAGAGCCCGTGCCACAGGCAAGATCCACAGCCGTTCTGGGGCGAAGCCCCTCCCGCTGGATGATCTGGGTGTAAAAATCCACCACAGCCTCATAGTTCACATCATTGGTCAGCCGGTCATAACTGACCGCAAGTGCTTTGTAAGCATCCATAATAACGCTCCTTACGAAAACATCCCGGGCATTTTGCCCGGGATGTTAAAATCAAAACTTAGCGGTTGAACAGGGCAAAGATATCGTCGATATTGCCCATGTCGGCAGCCTTGGTGCCAGCTTCCACAGCTGCGCCAGTCTCTGCCTTGGGTGCGGCAGCATCCTTCTTCTGCTCGAAGCCGGTGGCGATCACCGTGACCCGCATCTCGTCCTCGAACTCGTCGGAAGAGGTAGCACCGAAGATGATGTTTGCGTCGGGGTTTGCATTTTCCTGCACGATGCCGGCAGCGGTCTCCACATCATCCAGGGTCAGCTCGGAGGAACCGGTGACATTCACCAGCACGCCGGTAGCGCCATTGATGGAAGTCTCCAGCAGGGGGCTGTTGATGGCAGCCAGAGCGGCCTGCTCGGCCTTCTCACGGCCGGAAGCGGTGCCCACGCCCATGTGTGCCCGGCCAGCATTCTTCATGACAGCGGAAACGTCCGCAAAGTCCAGGTTGATGATGACCCGGTCAGAGTAGCCGACCAGCTCGGAGATAGAGGTCACAGCCTGCTTCAGCACATCGTCTGCGATGCCGAAAGCGTTGGCGAAAGTGATCTTCTGATCGGTGACATACTTCAGACGGTCGTTGGGGATGATGACCAGAGAGTCCACCTTTTCAGCCAGCTCGGCAATGCCGGACTCGGCCTGCCGCATCCGGTTTGCGCCCTCAAACTTGAAGGGCTTGGTGACAACACCAACGGTCAGAATACCGGCTTCCCGAGCCAGGTCTGCCACGATGGGTGCTGCGCCGGTGCCGGTGCCGCCGCCCATACCTGCGGTGATAAAGACCATGTCCGTGCCTTCCAGGGCCTTGGAGATGGCAGCGCGGCTCTCCTCTGCGGACTTCTTGCCCACTTCGGGCTTGGAGCCTGCGCCCATGCCGCCGGTGAGCTTCTCGCCGATCTGCACCTTGTTCTTGCAGATGGACTTATTCAGATCCTGCTTATCGGTATTCACAACGAAGAAATCGACGCCCTGGACGCCGCCCTCGATCATCCGATTGATAACATTGTTGCCGGCTCCGCCGACACCGATCACCTTGATTTTTACAACGCGGTCCTGAAACAGTTCAGACATAAATGTTCCTCCTATGTATCGTTTTGCAGTTTGGGCGTTCCCGCACTGCTTCAAGTTACAAATTTACCCTTATATTCTATCTCGAAAATCCAATTTGGTCAATAAGAATTTCATTTTTTTCGCCAAAGATTTTGTAAAATTTCTGGAATTATTGGAACGGTGTGTAAATCACCTGGTCGGGATCATCCGCAAACCGCACATCCAGCACGCCGGTTTCATAGGGATCCAGCTGTCCAATGGCGGATTTCATGCTGGAGATCTTGTATTCCAGATCCCCGTTGTCCCCCAGCTTCACCTGGAAGCGCTGACCATACCACATCTGGATATTCGACAAATCATTCACATCGATGCTGGTCATCTCCCCGATGATACCGCACTGTTCCAGCATCTTCATCACATTCAGCGCGCTCTCCAGCCGCTGTCCGGCAGTGACGGTAATGGGGATCACATTCCCCCCCCCATCCACACCGGGGGTCTGATTTTCATAGGCGACCAGATTATCTCCCGCTGCCGGGTTGAGCAGCTGCACACCCAGGACTTTGCACAAGCCGTCCAGATCATCCGCTCCCGCCTGTTCCAGCACCCGTCCGTCAGAACTGACTTTCCACCAGGTCTCGCTTTGGTCCTTCATGGCGTAGGCCACAGGCACCTCCGTCACCTGGATCAACACCGTGTTGGGCAGCCGGATGCCAATGCGTACTTTGCTGATATAAGGCAACTTTGCCCAGATCTTCGCCGCTGCGCCCGGGATGCCGAAGGACATCAAATGATCCCCCTGGCTGATGCCGGAAGCCTGGGTGATCTCCCAGGCAGTGTAATTATTCGCACCGGAAACCTCGATGTTCTCCACTTTGAAGAACACGGACATTGCCAAAACGATAGCCAGAACGATGGCAGCCACCGTCGCAAACCGCAAGAGCATCCGATGACGGTTAAAGGGCTTGGGTGGCAGATAGACCACATCCTGAAGGGGCCGGGCGGTTTCCTTTTTAGCCGGGGCACGCCCGGATGCCGTACTTCTGCGCCGGGCAGGAGCCGGGCGTTTTTCTTTCGTATCCATATTGTGTCCTCCGGTGGTCAGTTATTCTTTCTTGCCATCAGCTGCTCCAGAACATTGCAGATCCGGTCTGTGGAGTCTGTTACGGACATTTGGTGCAAATGCGCACGCATTTTGCCGCTCTTTTCCTTATCCCGCAGCAGCTCCTTCACCTGCTCATACACCTGCCCCGCTGTCACTTCCCGCTCCAGCAGAACAACAGCACCGCCGCCTGCCTCCAACACCCGGGCGTTTTTCTCCTGGTGGTTATTGGTCACATTGGGGGACGGGATCAAAATACAGGGGGTGCCCGCCGCGGCGATCTCATTACAGGTGCCGGAGCCAGCCCGTCCAATGACCACATCCGCAGCCGCAAGCAATGTCGGCATATTGTAGATGTACTCCCGCATATCGATGCTGGGGCAATTTTCCAGATCCACACCCTTTTCCTTTACAAAGCCGGGCATCCACTTCCAGCCGAAGCTGCCAGTGGCATGAATGTGCCGGAAGGGGAAGTTTTCCCCCTGTTCCAGGGCGAAAAGCTCCGCCACCAGCTCATTCATCACCTTTGCCCCCTGGCTTCCGAAGGTGGAAACCAGCAAAGGCTCGTCGCCCATGCCCAGAGTCGCTCTTGCCTCTTCCCGGCTGGTTTTCAGGAAGGCCTGATTCACAGGCATTCCCACCACCTCCACCTTACCGGGTTCCTTATAGTGGTTTTTACTCTCCTCAAAGCAAACCAGCACCCGGTCCGCCACATTTGCCGCCATTTTGGTGGTCAGCCCAGGTACAGCGTTGGCTTCGTGGACGCAGGTAGGGATCCCCAGGCGGCTTCCGGCATACAGTGCCGGGAAGCTGGCATATCCGCCGGTGCCGATGATCACATCAGGCTTAAATTCCTGGATGATCCGCTTGCACTGGCTCACCGCATTGAGCACACATTTCAGAGCCTTTACATTTTTCTTGATGGCAGCCAGGTTCTTCCCCCGGCTCAAGCCGGAACCGGGCAGACATTCCAGGCGGTAGCCCGCCTTGGGCACCAGCTGCTCCTCCATGTGGCCCTTGGCACCGATAAACAGGATATTGCAATCCGGGTGCCGCTCTTTCATTCTATTGGCAACTGCGATGGCGGGGTTGATATGACCGCCGGTGCCGCCGCAGGTAAAAATCACATTCATGTCGTAACCTCCTGAATTTTTGTCTTGTTACGCTGCCGGGAAATGCTTAAAACAATCCCCATCTCTCCCAAATTCACCGCCAACGCCGTACCGCCGTAGGAGAAAAACGGCAGTGCGATCCCTGTTGACGGGAGCAAATTGGTGACGACCCCCAAATTCAGCACCGTCTGCACAGCGATCAGGGCCACCAGCCCTGTGGCAAGGACGGTGGAAAACCGATCCTGCGCCCGCAGGGCGATCCAAAATCCACGCAGAATCAAGCCGGAGAACAGTGCCACAATGAGCAGTGCCCCCACAAGGCCCAATTCCTCGCAGATGATGGCAAAAATATAGTCGTTATACTGAAAAGGCAAGTAGAGATATTTCTGCCTGCTTTTTCCAAATCCCAGGCCGAACAGGCCGCCGGAGCCAATGGCATAAAGGGACTGCAGGATCTGGTAGCCTGTGTCCGAAGGGTCCTGCTCCGGGTGGAGCCATGCCGTGACCCGGTCACCTGCGTAGCCCATGAAGGAGATATAGACCACCACGAAAGCAGCGGCACATCCAGCCCCCGCCAGGAGCCACTTGGGATCCGTCCCCGCTACGAACATGATGACCACCGCCACCATCCCCATGAGCATAATGGCGGACAGGTGCTTTTCCAGCGCCAGCGGAACCAGTATCCCCATGAGCGCCGCACCGAAGCCCAATACGCCGTAGCGAAATTCTTTGGCATCGGAGCCGAAGCCCTTGGATAGCTTCGCAAACAGCACGATCATGGTGAATTTGGCAATCTCAGAAGGCTGGAACTGAAGCCCGGCAATGTTGATCCACCGCTGGGCACCATTGGCCGACTGCCCCACCACCAGCACCAAAAGCAGCAGCACGATGCTGATGCTGTACAGAGGCCAGGCAAACTTCAGCCAAAAGGATGCGCTGATCCGGCTGAACACGAACATACACACAAGCCCCAGCCCGGCGCAAACCGCCTGCTTTTGGAGATACTTTGTGGAAATCGTGTAACCGGTGTCATATTGACTTTGGGCCGCACTGGCGGAATAGAGCATGGTCAGCCCCACCACAAGCAGCAGCATAGTCAGCAGTAAAAACGGGATGTCCACAGTTTCGCCGGATGCGTTTCTCCGGCGGTCCTCTTTGGCAGACAGTTTTCCTGTTGCCATGAGAAGCTCCTTTCCCCTGTTATCAGATACGCCCGGAAATACCCACCCAGGCCAAAACGCACATCAGTGCGGAAATACCGGTGAAAACCAGCACGATCTTGACTTCCTTCCAGCCGCACATCTCAAAATGATGGTGGATGGGTGCCATTTTGAAGATCCGCTTGCCGTGGGTCAGCTTAAAATAACCCACCTGCAAAATGACGGACAGTGTTTCGATGATATAAACCAATCCCACCAGAATGAGGATCAGGGGCATATCCAAAGCAAAGGCCAGTGCGCAGACCACGCCGCCCAAAAACAGCGATCCGGTATCGCCCATGAACACCTTGGCAGGATGCCAGTTGAAGAACAGGTAGGCGATGAGTCCGCCGGTCAGCGCCGCAGGCAGGACCGCCAGATCATACTTGCCCATGGCATAGGAGGCTGCCGTAAAGAAGATCATCACAGGCAGCGTAACACTGGCACACAGGCCGTCCACGCCGTCAGTGATGTTCACCGCATTGTCACAGCCCACCATGACGAACATGGAGAAAAACACATACACCAGCGGATGGATGTCAAAGGTCACGTTAAAGAATGGAATGTAAATATCACAGGTCAGCACCTGGCTTTTCAGCAAAATGTACACAAAAATCGCAGAAACCGCCATTTGCAGCAGTGCCTTTTGAATGGAGGTCAAGCCCAAATTCCGCTTGTACTTTGCCTTGCAGAAATCATCCAGAAAGCCCACCAGTCCAAAGCACAGGCTCAAGGCCAGCACATACAGCACTGTGTGATCTTCCATGGTCAGCACATTGGCAGCCACACAGATGATGGATGCGAAAATAAAGAACAGTCCGCCCATCATCGGCGTTCCCGCCTTGCTATTATGCCAGGTGGGGCCAACCTCCCGAATGGACTGGCCCGCTTTCAGCGCCCGCAGCACCGGCAGCAGTAACACACCGATCAGCCCGGACAGGACAGCACCTGCCACCACCGTCACCACAATTCTTGTCATATCTCTATCCTCCGCTTATGTTTCATCGGCTAAAAAGCCTTCCAGCGCCAATTCCATGTGCATTCCATGGCTGCCCTTGAACAGCAGCACATCTCCGGGCCGGGCCATGGCCCGCAGTACCTTGATCAGGGCATCCCGGTCTTCAAAAGCACGGGCACGCTCCGCACCCATGCCGCCTGTGACCGCACCGCTGACCACCCGGCTGCCGTTGGGGCCGTAGGCCAGCACCGTGTCCGCATTCTCCGCGGCGATGCGGCCCACCCGGTAGTGCTCCGCCTGAGCACGGATGCCCAATTCCAGCATATCCCCCAGCACGGCGATCTTCCGGCCCGGGCGCTTACCCAAAACCGCCAATGCCGCCGCCATGGATTCAGGGCCCGCGTTATAGCAGTCCTTGATGATGGTGTAGCCCTTTGCCTCAAAGATCTCCTGCCGGCCTGCCATGTTCTGAAATTCTGCCAGTGCCTGGGTGATCCGTTCCGCTGGGACATCCAAAGCAATGCCCACACTCACCGCCGCCAGGGCATCGGGAACGAAGTGGGCGCCCTCCAGCGCCAGCTGCACCGGGAATGTTTTCCCATTTGCGGAAACATCAAAGGCGATCCCCTGTTCATCTGCCGTGACATTTTCTGCCCGAACGGCACACGCTGTATTGTCCGTACCGAAATAAACAGCCGGGATGGGCCGTTCCCGCATGCTCCACAGCAGCGGATCGTCACCGTTAAGCAGAATCTTTCCTCCGGGCCGCAGCCCCTCCAATATCTCCAATTTTGCCTTCAGGATCCCCTCCTGGGAACCCAGATGCTCAATGTGCATGGTGCCGATGTTGACGATCACCGCCAGATCCGGCTGACCGATGCCGCTCAAATAGGCAATCTCCCGGAAGTGGTTCATTCCCATTTCCAGCACCGCCACCTGAGTATCCTCCGGCATGGAAAGTACCGCCATGGGAAGTCCCAGATCATTGTTGTGATTGGCAGGGCTTTTGCTCACCCGGTAGGTGCTCTGCAAAACGGAGGCGATCATTTCCTTGGTGGTGGATTTTCCCACAGAGCCGGTCACGCCCACGACTTTCATTCCCAGGCGCTTCCGCTCTTCCCGGGCCAGCGTTCCAAGCGCCAACCGGGTATCCTCCACCACAATAGCAGGATAGTCCCCATCACAGTGGCTGCACAGCACCGCTGCCGCCCCCTTTTCCAGGGCCATGAGGATAAAATCATGCCCATCCCGCTCCCCTTGCAGGGCAACGAACAGCTGTCCCGGCTGGATCTTCCGGGAGTCGATATTGGCACCCAGGAAGCTGACCTGGGCATACTTCGGATCAATTTTTCCGCCGCACCAGAATGCGGCTTCCGCCAGGGATATCTTTCCCATACGATTTACCTCTTTTCCATCAGGCAGGCGGCAACTTCTTCCCGCTCATCCAGATGATGTTTCACACCGTTGATCTCCTGATAGGTCTCATGGCCCTTTCCAGCCAGTATAATTATATCATTTTTTTGGGCAATGTCCATAGCGTATCTGATTGCTTTTCGCCGATCTTCTATCACAACACAGTTTTCAGCCGTTTCCGGGATGCCCTTCAAAATGTCCCGGATGATCGTCTCCGGCTCTTCCGTCCGGGGATTGTCAGAGGTGATCACGGCGATATCCGCCAATTCCGCACCAATGCGCCCCATGATGGGCCGCTTGATGGGGTCACGGTCGCCGCCGCAGCCAAAGACCGTAATGATCCGCCCCTGGCAGAAATCCCGCACCGAACGCAGGACATTTTCCAGTCCGTCCGGGGTATGGGCATAGTCGATGAGCACCGTATAAGGCTTTCCCGGTGTGGGAACCACTTCCACCCGGCCCTTTACGCCCTGGGCGGTTTTCAACGCATTGGCCGCATCTGCCAGGGAAATGCCCAGTTGCAGGCAAATGCCCAGAACGGTCAGGGCATTGTACACGGTAAAACGCCCGGGAATGGGCAGCTCCACCCGCTGACGTTCCCCCTTGCAGCAGGCGGTAAAGGCAACACCATCGGCACGAAGCTGCACCTGCTCTGCGTTCAGGTCCCCCTGTCCGAGCACCGATGTGGTCAAATAGTCACAGGAAGCACGGGCGGTCATCCCATCAAAATAGCGGTCATCCCGGTTCAGCACGCCCTTGTCACAGCGACAAAACAGCTGCGCCTTGGTCTGGCAGTAATGGTCCATGGTCTTGTGGAAATCCAGATGATCCTCTGTCAAATTGGTAAACGCTGCCACATCAAAGTGGACACCGCCCACCCGGTCCAACGCAATGGCATGGGAAGACACCTCCATCACCACATGGGTGCATCCGGCATCCCGCATCCAAACAAAAAGCCCTTGCAGTTCAAAACTCTCCGGGGTAGTGCGCTGGGTTGGGATCACTTCGTCACCAATGCGGTTTTCCATGGTGCCAATGAGGCCGACCTTCGCACCCAGAGTCTTTTCCAGCACCTGCTTCAAAAGCAGCGTTGCCGAGGTCTTGCCATTGGTGCCCGTGACACCGATGAGCTTCATGGATCTTGCCGGATATCCATAGAAATTGCAGCCCAGCAGCGCCAGCGCCAGCCGGTCAGACTCCACCAGAATATAGGGCACATCCACATCGGGCTTTTTCGCCGTCACCACCGCCACAGCCCCTTTTTCCAGGGCCATGGGGATAAAGCGGTTGCCATCGGAAGCAAAACCGCTGATGGCAACAAACAGGCTGCCCCGCTCCACCTTTCGGGAATCGTAGGCAATGTGGGTGATCTCCATTTCCAGGTCCGCATTGGTCTGCAACACGGCAATATCCGTAAGTAGCTGCTTTAGTTTCATGATTTACTCCTTTGCGCCCTAATCCGGGGCTTTTGTATCTGCAAATTCCAGCCGGATCGTAGTACCGACAGGAACTTCTGTTTTCGGTTCGATATCCTGTGCCGTGACCGTCACGGAAGCAGACACTTCCTGATTGCCGCTGACCAGAATGTATAATCCCAATTTTCCCGCAGCCAGGCTGGCCTGCTGCCGGTTCATACCGGAAAAATCCGGCACCCGTACCTGCTCCTGGGGTGCTTGCTCCCCCAAATAAACAATGATCTCGCTGCCCCCGGGAACCGATTGCCCCGCCTGGGGGATCTGGGCTGTGACGGTCTCCCCGTCACCGATGAATGTGGCGGTCAAGGTCGTTCCCTTTAGCTGCTTTGTGACTTCACTGGCGGTCAGTCCGGCGTAATCTTCCAGTATGACCGTCCGGCCCGCCGCTTCCTCATCCGAGAAATGCTGCTCCACCCCCAGATACGGCAGAATATCCGCCATCACCGCACCCACTGTGGGTGCTGCCATGACACCGCCGGAAATGTAGGTGCCCGTGGCTCTGGACGGGGTGTCCAACGCTACCAATACAATATACTGCGGATCGTCCATGGGCGCAATCCCCACAAATGATACGATTTTATCCAGGGTCAGGTTGCCATTCTCGTCTAAAATGTCGATTTTTTCACTGGTTCCGGTCTTTCCCCCAATGGAAAAACCGGCAACAGCGGCATTTTTTGCCGTTCCCGTGGTGACAACGGACTCCAGCAGTTCACACATGGTCCTGGAGGTCGTTTCGCTGATGACCTGCCGCAGCACCGTTGGTTCCTGTAAAAGAACGGTATCTCCCTTGGCATCCAGCACCTCAGAGACGATATAGGGCTCCATAAGATTTCCGCCGTTGACCACTGCGGAAATGGCCCGCACCAGCTGCAAGGGGGTCAGCTTGAAGGTCTGGCCGAAGGAGCCGGAGGTCAGGGATGCCGTGCCCCATTTGTCCGTATTGGTCACCAGCTCTTTGGAAAAGAACACGCCCTTGCTCTCCCCCGTCAGATCGATGCCTGTTTTTTCCATGATGCCGAAACGGCTGATGTAATCATAGAACCGCTCCCCGCCCAGTTTCAGGGCAATGTGCGCAAAGGCAATGTTGCAGGAATTCTGCAACGCCTGGGGCGTTTTCTCCGCCCCGTGCCCGGTGGAGCGCCAGCAATGGAGCAATTGGGAACGGCCCGGGATTTTCTCCGCACCTCTGCAATAGAAGCTGGTATTCAGATCAATGGCACCGCAGTCCAACGCCGATGCCATGGTCAACACCTTGAATGTTGACCCCGGCTCATAGCCGTCGGAAATGCAGCGGTTGCGCCACTGTTTCAGCCGGGCCGCCGTCACCGCCGCCTGATAGGCTTTTTTCCCTTCCTCAAAGGCTTCTGAATTTTCAGGCAGTGACAGATATGCCCGTTTCAGTTCCTCCGTCTGGGCCAATGCGGTTTCGTCATAAATCTCCAAATAGTTGTTGGGGTCATAGCTTCCCAGAGTGGCCATGGCAAGGATCTTCCCGGTCTTGACCTCCATCACCAAGCCAAAGGCACCGTTTTGCACATCATAGCGGTCAATGGCCGCCTGCATCTGTTTTTCAAGGCACGCCTGGACAGTGGCATCCAACGTCAGCACTACACTGCATCCCGGGATGGATTCCACATACTTTTCATAAGAATAAGGCATATCCATTTCATTGTTGCCCTTGGTGGTGATGACCTTTCCGGCTTTCCCCTCCAGATAGGCGTTATAGGCCGCTTCGATACCCTCTGAGCCGGTATTGGAGGCATTGGTAAAGCCAATGACCTGAGCCGCCAGTGTCCCATAGGGGTAGCTGCGGGTGGAACTTGGCTCCAGATGGATGCCGGATATTCCCTGTTCGTTGATAAACTGCCGCACCTGGGCTGCAACCTCTTCCTCCACCCCGGCGGCGATCTGCTGATAGCGTTTTGTCAGATCCGCGCCTTTTTTCTTGACGGTCTCCTCCGGCACCCCCAGTATCTTTTCCAGCTCCCGGGCGACCAGATCCATATCCGCCTTGGACTGCTTCAACTCATGGGGATCCAGATAGACATTTTCCACCGTCCGGGAAATGGCCAGGATGTTCATGTTACGGTCGTAGATGGTCCCCCGGTTGGCGGTCACCGCCGTGGTGCGGGTCTGATTGCGCAGGGCCAAATTGGAATAGTAATCGTAATTGGTGATCATCAAGTCGTACAGCCGCAGGCTGACCGGCAAAAAGGCGATGATGCCAAAAACCGCCATCACCGCCATGATCCTGCGGTGCTGCCCCGAATCCGCCCGAATACGCTCATAGTTCTTTCGTTTCTTCCTTGCCATATCGCACCGGCCTTTCTGATGGGAAATGCGTCCAATGGGCAGCAAGGATCACCCCCGCCGCCCATTGCTTTTACACTGTCATCATATTGGCCGAGAAAGTGGCTTATGCAAACAATCCTGTCAGGAACATCAGGAAAGACTCCCACGCCGTGGGCTCTTTTGCTGTCACAGGCAGCTGCACCTGCATGGTGATATGCTTTGCCTGCTCCACCGGGATCATGCCCAGACCGTCAGCGATTTTTTGGATCTCCTCCCGGTCAAAGCTCCCGGTATAGGTCTGGGTCAATGTCTCGTTTTCCCGCTGCAGTAACGCAACATAGCGCTGCATCTGCGCCGCTTCCTCTCTGGCGCTGATAAACTGCACCGCGCTGACTGCCAGGGCGATCAACAGCACCGCCGCCAGCACCACGCAACACACAGCGCTCATATCCACCGTACGCAGCTGCTTTTTCTCCTTGGGCATCGCCGGCAGCTGTGTCCGGGTCTCGGTCTTTTTGGGCTTCTCCGGCTGGCAAGCGATGTTGCCGGATACATAAAAATTGATATATCGGACTTCCGGCTGCTTCGCCATGAAGATCCCTCCTGTTTCACATTTTCTCGCAGATGCGAAGCTTGGCGCTTCTGGCTCTGGGATTACGCTCCAACTCCTCTTCGCCGGAGACGATGGGCTTGCGGGTCAGCACCTTCACCTGGGGCTTTTTGCCGCAGACACACACCGGGAAATTGGGCGGGCAGATGCAGCCCTTGGCCGCATCGTTCATGCCGTTTTTCACAATCCGGTCTTCCAGAGAATGGAAGGTGATGATTGCCAGCCGTCCGCCCGGATTCAGCTTTGGGATCGCAGCGTCCATCACCTTGCGTACCGCACCCAATTCGTCGTTGACGGCGATACGGATGGCCTGGAAGCTGCGCTTTGCCGGATGCTGTTTCTCCCGCAGGGCAGCGGCAGGCATGGCAGAGCGGATAATGTCCACCAGCTCCAGAGTGGTCTCAATGGGCTTTTCTTCCCGCTTGCGGCAGATGGCGGATGCGATTTGGGGCGCATAGCGCTCCTCGCCGTAGTCGAAAAGGACCCGCCGCAGTTCCTCATAAGACCAGGTATTCACCACCGTTTCGGCGGTCAAAATGTCGTCATGATTCATGCGCATATCCAGCGGTGCGTCCACCATGTAGGAAAAGCCCCGCTGCCCGTCATCCAGCTGAGGGGACGAAACGCCCAGATCCAGCAAAATGCCGTCCACACGGTCAATGCCCAGCTCCTCAAGAACATGAGCCACTTCGGAGAAGTTGGAGTGCACCAGTGTCACCCGGTCGCCAAAGGGAGCCAACCGCTCCCCCGCCGCTTTCAGCGCCACCGGGTCACGGTCAATACCAATGAGCCGGCCCGTGGTCAGCCGGGCGGCGATTTGAGAGGAATGTCCGGCGCCACCCAGGGTGCCGTCCACATAGATCCCATCCGGGCGGATATTCAGCCCTTCGATACATTCGTCCAGCAGGACGGAAACATGATGAAATTCACTCATAGCCCAATTGCCTCCAAAGATGCCAGCAGTTTTTCGGGGGTAAGATTTTCATTTTCAAAGGCTTCAAATTCCTTGGTATCCCAGATCTCCGCCTGTCCGGCACGGCCGACGATCATGACCTCTTTGCCGATGCCCGCATAGTTCAGCAGGAACTGGGAAAGGCTGAAGCGGAACTGCTTGTCCGGCTCACACTCCACCGCATTCATAAAGATCAGGCTGGTAGCCGCCCCCTTCTGGGAAATGGGCAATGTATTATAGTTGTCGCTCAAGGTCTGCCAGTCGGAAGATGTGTAGATGGTCAGACACCGATGACCGCAGTTGACACCCAGGGTCACGAAGAAGTCCTCTCCCAGATCCTCCCGCAATTTTGCAGGGACGATCAGCCGGTTCTTATCATCCAGCTTTGCAGCGTATTTACCGATCATTGGCGCTCACCTCCTCCATTTCGCTCCACTTTGCATCCATTTTGCTCCACTTATCGACAGTATAATACCATCTTCAAAAAAAATCAATCTTTTTCTTGAAAAAATTTCGATTTTTTCTTCAAACACCCATGATTTCCCAATTTTCGAACAATTGTTCTTTCATTCGCCATTTTTCCAGCAGCGCAAAGAAGGGGCGGTATCCCGCCCCTATGCTTCAAAAGTCAATGCGTTTTCCCGCAGCTTCCCCTGGATGTTCACAGGCTTTTTGGTCATACGCAGCAGCCGCTCCGCCAAAGGCCCTTCCACCTCCGTCTGGATCAGCCGCCGCAGGTTTCTGGCTCCCTCTTTGGCCTTGCACTGGCTTGCCAAATGCCTTGCCAGGTCTCTGGGCAGTTTCAGCGTGATCCCAATGCGCTCCATGCGGTTTTCCAGCTGGTGCAGATATTTTTCCGCGATCTGCTCCAGCTCCTGATCCCCCAGGGGCGAAAAGGCAACGATTTTATCCAGCCGTCCCAAAAATTCCGGCAAAAACGTCTGCCGCAGGGAGGCTTCCCGGGCATTTTCCTGTCCCTCCGGGCAAAAGCCCAATCCCTCCCCTCGGATCTGTCCGCCGGTGTTGGAGGTCATGACCACGATGGCGTTTTTAAAGCTGACACGGCGGCCGTTGGAGTCTGTCAGTTCCCCCTCTTCCATGATCTGAAGCAGAAGCCCCAGCACATCCGGGTGGGCCTTTTCCAGCTCATCCAGCAGCACCAGGCAGTAGGGCCGGCGGCGCACTGCTTCCGTCAGCTTGCCCCCTTCCTCGTAGCCCACATACCCGGGGGGTGCGCCGATAAGCCGGGAGACCGACTGTTTTTCGATATACTCCGTCATATCCAGCCGGATCATGGCATCCCGGCTGCCGTACATTTCCTCCGCCAGCACCCGGCAAAGCTCCGTCTTTCCCACGCCCGTGGGCCCGGTAAAGAGCATACAGGCCACCGGGCGGTTTTCATCCCGGATGCCGGAAAAGCCCCGGCGCACCGCTTCCGCCACCGCTGTTACCGCTTTTGGCTGTCCCACCACCGTCTGGGAAAGATAGCTCTCCAAATTCAGCAGCCGATGCCGCTGATCCGTATTCAGCCGTCCCACCGGGATCCCTGTTCTGGCGTAGACCGCCCAGGCCACATCGCTCCCGGTCACCATCCGGGGGCGCTTATTCTCACCCGTTCGCAGCAGCACCTTCTGCATTTTGTCCCGCAGTTCCGCAGCACGCTCAAAGCGCCCCTCCCGGACGGCTTCGCTCAACGCCAACTCCAAATTCTGAGCCGATGCCCCACGGCTGCTGCGCAGCTCCTCCATTCTGGCATGGGACGCCCCCTCGTCCAGCAGGTCAATGGCCTTATCCGGCAAGTACAGATCCGGCAAATACCGCTTGGCCAGCCGCAGCGCCTGTTCCAGTGCTTCCTCCGCGATACGGATATGGTGATGCCGTTCCAGCCCCGGTTTGACCCCCCGCAGGATCGCCATGGTTGCTTCCTCATCCGGCTCCTCCACCATCACAGGACGGAAACGCCGTTCCAGAGCCGGGTCCTTTTCGATATACTTTCGGTATTCGGTCATGGTGGTCGCACCCAGCATTTGCAGCTCGCCCCGGCCCAGAGCGGGTTTGAAAATGTTCGCCGCATCAATGGCGCCCTCTGCCGCACCGGCTCCCACGATGGTGTGCATCTCATCCACAAATAAGATCACGTCCCCGCTTCGCTTGATCTCCAGCAGCACATCCCGCAGCCGCTCTTCAAATTCCCCCCGGTACTTGGTTCCAGCCACCAAATTTGCCATATTCAGGCTGATGAGCCGCTTGTCTTTCAGCTGAGGCGGCACATTGCCCACCGCCATTCGCTGGGCCAAGCCTTCCGCAATGGCGGTCTTGCCCACCCCCGGCTCGCCCACCAGGGCCGGGTTATTCTTATTTTTCCGGCTCAAAATACCGATGACCATATCAATCTCCCGCTCTCTGCCGATCACTGGCTCCATTGCCGCCGCTTTCAGCACCAGATCCTCGCTGAACTGCTCCAATAGCTTCAAATTCTGCGCCTCCCTTTTCACGCTCACCCAGATGGGATACTGCAACTGTTCCACTGCTTTTGTAAATAACGTCTCCCGCTCCACCCCCAGAAGTCCCATGATCTCCTGGGCCGTGGTATGCTGCCGCCGAAGAAGTGACAGCAGCAGATGCCCCGGGCCAATGGCCCGCTGTTTCAAGATTCTCGCTTCCTCTGCGCTGTCCGCCAGCACCTGCCGCAGTGTTGCCGTCATTCCCTGGGGCAGGGGCAGCCCCGGTGTCCCGCTGCCATAGATAGCCATGATGCTCAAGCTCACCAGCTGCACTGTCAGCCCCTCTTCCCGCAGCAGCTGGCCCCACTGGCCCGTCTGCTGGGTCAGGGCCAGCAGCAGGTGTTCGCTCCCCACATGGCTGTGGCCCATTTCCCGGGCCTTTTCAGCCGCCCGAAGGATCAATTTGGTGCTCTCTTTTTCGTATCGCACGGCAATCCCTCCCTCATCTGCAAAGTTTCGCCGCCGAATGCAAAAAATATACAAAAGATTTTCAAAAAAGGAATTGCTTTTTCTAAAATCCATGTTAGAATAAAAGTGCGTTGGGGCGGTAACGCTCCGATCACGACTACATATATTGGAGGGAAAATCATGGCTTACAACATTACCGATGCTTGCGTCAAGTGCGGTTCCTGCGCTGAGAACTGCCCCGTTGAGGCTATCTCTGAGGGCGACGAGAAGTTTGTCATCGACGCTGATGTTTGCGTTAGCTGCGGCGCTTGCGCTGACAACTGCCCCGTTGAAGCAATCGAAGAAGGCTAATTCTTCCGAAACGCAGTCAGTCTGCGCAGGCGGCTTGCCGGCTGTGCAGGCTGATTTTTTTGGAGTTCAACATGGAATATTTAAGTAACGGCTTCACGCTGGACATTCCCGCCGGCGTTTTCCCCTTCAGCACTGACTCCGTGGTGCTGGCAGATTTTGTAAAGCTTCCCAAAAATGCGGCGGTATTGGATCTGGGTGCCGGATGCGGCGCCATCGGCACTCTTCTGTGCGCCAAAGATCCAAGCTGCCAAGTGACCGGTGTGGAGCTGGATCAGGCCGCCCACGAAAGCGCCCTGGGCAACATCCAGCGAAACGGCCTGCAGTCCCGTATGAGCAGTATATGCGCCGATCTGCGAGCCTTGCCTGTCACCCTTCAAAGCGGCAATTTTCACTGCTGTGTATCCAATCCCCCCTATTACACCGGCGGCCCTGCCAGCCGTTCCACCCCTCTGGCCCGGCGGGACGATTGCTGCGGCATTGCGGATCTCTGCACCGCAGCCAGCAAAGCGCTGAAATTTGGGGGCGATTTTTTCCTCGTCCACAAGCCGGAGAAACTGGCAGAGCTTTGCGCCTGCGCCAGCAACGCAAAGCTGGAACCCAAGCGGCTGTGTCTGGTGCGCCACAGCGCCGATGCCCCGGTAAGCATGATCCTGCTGTCCTGCCGCAAGGGCGGAAAGCCGGGGCTGACCCTGGACGAGCGCTGTCTTTTCAATCTTGACGGCACCCCCACCCCATACTACCGAACACTTTACCACATTTAAGGAGGCATACCATGGCCGGAATGTTATATTTGGTCCCCACCCCCATTGGCAACCTGGGAGACATTTCCACCCGCTGCCGGGAAACACTGGAGCAGGCGGATTTCATCGCCGCCGAGGATACCCGGGTCAGCCTGAAGCTGCTCAATCATCTGGGCATCAAAAAAAGCCTTGTCAGCTACTACGAGCATAACAAGGCCAGCAAGGGCAGCGTGATCGTGGAGCGCATCCTGGCAGGCGAGACCTGCGCCCTGGTCTCCGATGCTGGCAGCCCCGCCATTTCCGACCCTGGGGAGGATCTGGTGAAACAGTGCGCTGAAGCGGGCATCACCGTCTGCGCCATCCCCGGCCCCTGTGCCGTCATCACCGCCCTGAGCATTTCCGGGCAGAGCACCGGACGTTTTTGCTTTGAAGGCTTCCTGTCCACGGCAAAAAAGAGCCGCCGGGAACATTTGGAAAGTCTTGCCCAGGAAAACCGCACCATGATCTTCTACGAAGCCCCCCACAAGCTGCTGGGCACGCTGGACGACATGGCTGCCGTATTCGGAAACCATCGGCCCATCAGCCTGTGCAGGGAGCTGACCAAGCTTCATGAGGAAGTGGTGCGCACAACTTTGGGCGCTGCCATTGAAAAGTACACCGAGAACGCCCCCAAGGGAGAATTTGTTCTGGTGGTGGCCGGTGCGCCACTGGTGGAAAAGGAAAAGGCCACGGCAGACGATGCCGCCTCCCGGGTCAAATCCCTGATGGCGGAGGGGCTTTCCCGTAAGGATGCCATCAAGCAGACTGCCAAGGAACTGGACCTGCCCAAAAATGTCGTCTACGATGCGGCATTAAGTGAATAACAATTGTGCGTGCCATTGATTTGGCACGCACGTTTCACATATTTCCCCTACCGGCGCATAGGCTTGACCGAGGTGATGGACATGACCATGAGCTGGATCTGGACGATCATTTTAGCCCTTTCGCTGTTTTGCGCCCTCTGGACCGGGCAGGGCAGCGCCCTGGCAGCCGCCATCCCACAGGGAGCACAGGCGGGGCTGACCCTTGCCATCTCCATCGGCGGTTCCGTTTGCCTTTGGACGGGGGTGGGCAAGCTGATGGAAAAAGCGGGGCTGACGAAGCTGCTGTCCCGGCTTCTATCCCCCCTTTTGGGCAGGCTTTTCCCCACCACCCGGGTGGATGCCACCGCCCAGCACTATCTGTGCGCCAATGTCTGCGCAAATTTTTTAGGTCTGGGAAACGCCGCTACTCCCATGGGCATTCAAGCAGCGAAACGGCTGACCGACCCAAATCATCCCGGCGTTGCGACCAACGAGCTGTGCCGACTGATCGTTCTCAATACTGCCTCCATCCAGCTGATCCCGACAAACGTCGCCGCCGTCCGGGCAAGTCTTGGGGCCAGCGCCCCCTTTGATATTCTTCCCGCCGTGTGGATCACCAGCCTGGCATCCGCCTCTTTAGGAGTCTGCGCCGCCGTTCTTTTCGGGAAGGCAGGCCGCCATGGCTGACTATCTGGTTCCCATTCTGCTGCTTCTTTCCAGCATTCTGTCCCTGACGAAAAAGGAGAACACCTATGATCTGCTCTTAAACGGTGCCCAGGATGGCTTAAAAATGCTGGTTTCCATCGTTCCGTCCCTTGTGATCCTCCTCACCGCCGTGACCATGCTCCGTTCCAGCGGTGCAGTGGAACTGTTAAGCGGGCTTCTCGCTCCCGTCTTTTCTCTTTTCGGAATCCCGCCGGAAACGGCGCTGCTGGTGCTGATCCGGCCTTTGAGCGGCAGCGCCGCCCTGGCTGTGGGAGCTGACTTGATGGCGCAATACGGGCCGGACTCCCAAATTGGCCGGACGGTCGCCGTAATGCTGGGCTCCACGGAAACGACTTTTTACACCATCAGCGTGTATTTCGGCGCTGCCGGGATCAAAAAGACCCGCTACACCGTCCCCGCCGCCCTGTTTGCAGATTTTGTGGGTTTTTTCATGGCAAGTCTCACCGTACGGCTCCTGTGGGCATAAAACTTCATGCAGCATTACATTCTTGCACCAGGATGAATGAAAACGTG
>CAZVAB010000009.1:0-19254 GCA_964625045.1 uncultured Oscillospiraceae bacterium
CAGGCGGATTCGGGACTTTCACCCTTTAGAACGTGCGCTCACCGGGCGCACACAGCAAAAAACGACTGATCAAAAATCAGTCGTTTTTCTGCATTTTAAAGGGAAAATCCCGGAAAATATTCCTCCACAAAGTCCACGGTTTCCACCTGGAAGCTCTTACCGTTCAGATATTCCAGTGCCCCGGCCTCTGTGGTAAACGCAAAGGCCAGCTTGTAAGAATACAGCGCCTGGTAATTCCGATCAAATCGCTTGTCCAGCTTGCCGTACTTCCCATCTCCCAAAAGAGGATGGCTCGCATGGGCAAACTGGGCACGGATCTGGTGGGTACGTCCGGTGATCAGCTGACATTCCACCAGGGAAAGGCCTTTCCGGGAGGTCAGCACCTTATAATTTGTCTGGCAGGTTTTCGCACCGGGCTTGGGGCTGTCCGTAACAAATACCCGGTTCTGCTTGGCATCCTTAAACAGATATCCCTTCAAGCTCCCCTTTTGGGGCTTGGGTGTCCCCTCCACAATAGCAAGATACCGCTTATCCATTTCCCGGTCTTTGATTTTTTGATTCATCACCCGCAGGGCTTCCGCCGTTTTCGCCGCAATCACGATGCCGCCGGTATTCCGGTCGATACGGTTGCACAGGGACGGCACAAAGGAATTTTCCTCCCGGGGCCGCCATTCCCGCTTCTGGTACAGATACGCCTGAATGTGATCGATCAGCGTCCGGCCATATTCCGCACCGTCATGGGGATGCACCGGGATGCCCGGCCGCTTATCCACCAGCAGGATGTGTTCATCCTCGTAGACGATATCCAGCTTGGGACTCGCTACAGTCAGGTAGGCATTATCCTCTCTGGGCTTGTCAAAAAACTCATCGTTGATATACAGCTGAAGCACATCCCCCTCTTGGAGCCGAGTGTCCCGCTGGACTCTTGCTCCATTACATTTGATCCGCTTCAGCCGGATATACTTTTGCGCCAGGGATGCCGGGAGCAACGGAACCGCCTTGGCTAAAAAGCGATCCAGCCGCTGCCCCGCATCGTTGCCGCGAATAGTTAATTCTTTCATACTTGATTACCGGTCTGTGTTTCAAAATGGTTGTTGATCTGCTCGGTGAATTCCAACGCGGCGTTGTAACCCATCTTCCGCTGACGGTTATTCATCGCCGCCACTTCCAGGATCACCGCCAAATTACGGCCCGGAGTGATGGGAATGGTGTTCTGGGGGATCTTAACCCCCAAGATCTCCATATACTGCTCCTCCAGACCCAGCCGGTCATAGACCTCCTGGGTATTCCAGGGGACGATATTCACCACCAGATTGATCTCATTTTCCGCCTTGACCGCACCCATACCAAACAGCTTTGCCACATTGATGATGCCAATGCCACGCAGTTCGATATAGTTACGGATCAGCATTGGGGCAGAACCCATGAGGGAATTGCCGGAGATCTTGCGGATCTCCACTGCGTCATCCGCGATCAGCCGGTGTCCACGCTTCAACAGCTCCACCGCCGCTTCGCTTTTGCCGATACCGCTGTCACCGATCAGCAGCAGGCCCTCGCCGTAGACCTCCATGAGCACACCATGCCGGGTGATCCGGGGAGCCAGCGCAGTGCGTAGGAAATTGATGATGGCGGAGACAATGGTGCTGGTGGCTTCATGGGAGCGCAGCAGTGTCACATTGTGCTTCTTTGCCATGGCAAGGCACTGTTCGTCCGGCTCAAACCCCCGGGCCAGGAGCAGTGCCGGGAATTTGTAGGAAAACAGCCGGTCAAAGATGTTCTCCCGCTCCCAGGGGGCCAGCTTATCCAGATAGCTGACCTCGGCATTGCCAATGACCTGCAAACGCATGGGCTCAAAGTGGTCAAAATAACCTGCCAGCTGCAAGCCCGGACGGGCCACATCCTCCACCGTCAGGCAGACTTTCTCGTAGTCCGTTGCCTGGTAAGTCACTTCCAAATGAAATTCTTCCACAAGCCGTTTCAGCGGCACACTGTAAATATCAGCCATCCTGCGGACCCCTTTCCTGATGTAAGACCATTATACCTGCGGTGGAGGAAAATATCAACCCCAAATTCGCAACCGGTTGCTCATTTTACTTTTTCGGTATTCTTCCGACCCTTTGCTTACTTTTCCTTCCACTGGGCGTAAGCGGTGATCAGATCGCCGTTGACCGTGGTCAGGTTGTCAACGCTCTCCTGGTTTTTCACGATCTTGCGTGCAACGCCCTCAGGTGCGCCGCCTTCTGCGTACCAAGCGCCATCCTCATACAGCCATGCGCCGTCGGACTGACGCTTCAGCTGCCAGCCGCTGAATTTATGGCCGGTGTAAGTGAAGCAGTTGTAGCGCAGGTTGGTGGCGATGCCAGCGATATGGATGGTATCTTTCAGCATACTGAAATTGCTGTTGTCGATACTCTGCTTCCAGTCCGCTTCTTCCACACCTTCCACATTGTAGTTATACTCAACGGTGTAGATGATGGAATTTTCGTCTGCCACATTCTTCAGCTCCACGCTGCCCTGGGTGTAGTCACTTTTCCAGATGCCTTCGCTCTTCTTCACGTTGACACCGTTGGTGTTAAAATACAGGTGCAGGTCGCCATTTGCGCCCTGATTCTTCAGGAATACGCAGGACTCCACCTCGAACTCCGTATCGTTCTTGTTGACGATATGCAGGGAGGGCATCAGAGGATGGATCACATTGGTCTGGTTTTCGTTGACGGCTTCCATGGAATCGATGCTCAGCAGATCCTTCACATTGTAGATGATGATGGCGTTTTCCCGTCTCTTGTTGTTGCCCATCTTGGTGTTCCACATGGGGATGTACAGCAGGCCGTCCCGCTCATCGTAGAAATAACCCTGGTTCGTCCAGTTTTCCACATTGGGCAGGGTGTAGTAAGTGCCGTCCGCAGCCTTGTACTGGGCATTGCGGTTATCCACAGTGAACAGCCGCACGCAGGAGACCTCTTCGGGCTTTTCAATGGTGCCGCCGGTGGCGTTCACGGGCATCTTGCACCAGTAGAAGCTGTCACCGTTCTTCACCAGGAAGTAGTTGAACTTGTCGTTCTGGGCCACATGGCGGATGGAAGTGGCGCTCAAGTAAGCGGTCTCTCCCTTGCCATTGATATAGGTCAGGTTGAAGTAACCCACCAGGCGCAGGGTTCCCTTTTCCTCATCCAGCTTCATCAGGTTCAGGCACTGGCCTTTCACAGAAGAAGATGCGGGATGGGCAGCATTGGCGGTAAGCATGAAGCTGTCGCCATTGCTTTCAGAGAAGATGGTCATATCATTGATGTGCAGCACATTATCCAGCTCGGCCTGCTCATTGGTCTTCAGGTCGGGATAGTATTCCATGACTTTCTGCTCATCCTTTGCGGGATCATACTGGATGATCACAGCGTGAACATCGCCCTTTTCCTTGGCGACATACAGATACTTTTCAGAAGATGCCATGCCCTGCATCACAGTACAGGGAATGACCGTGCCATAGGCTCTGGTATCTGCCACATAGCTGATAAAAGTCGCGCCGTCAATGGTGATAGCATCCTCCGGGACGGTGGGTGCGGGCTGGCTCTCACTCTCGGTAGGGTTGGACGCACCCTCGGTGTTGTTGTTTTCCGGTGTGCAGCCAGCAAACAGGCTGACGATCATCAGCAGTGCCAGCGCACCGGAGAAAATTCTCTTCTTATTCATGTTGCTCTCCATTCTTTGATTTGTAATGAAAAGGCTCCGCTGCCGCACGCAGCAGACGGAGCCAATTGGATCTTAGTATGCGCGCACCTCAAAAACAGTGGTCACATCCGCACCGTTGGTGGCGTGGAACTCGAAATCCACCTTGTCGCACAGGGTCTTTTCAAAGTTCAGCACATTCTGGCGCAGGTAGTTCCCCTCCACCGGGATGGTCTTGACTACTTCACCGTTGCGGTACAGCTTCACAGTGTAATCCTTCACCAGCTCCATGGGTACGCCGGGGCGCTGCTGCTTCTGGCGCAGGGGGGCCATGGTCACACGGATGGGATAGTGGAAGTTGGAGTCAAAGGTCAGCTGCACGCTGCTCAGCTCCACAGGCTCTGCCAGGTGCATGGTCAGGGTCTCTTCCACACCCTTGCCCTGCCAGCCATTGAAATGGCCCTGATAAGTACGGGCAATGCCGTTGTTGACATTCTGTGCCTTGCCCTCCTCGGTCTCGGAAGTAGCAGTGAAGGTTGCCTTCCGGGCAAAGTCTGCCTCGTCCTCATTGACAAAGCCGGGCAGGAACGCATCCTGCTTCAGCAGAGTCTGCTGAAGTTCCTTGATATGGGGCATCAGCTCCCGGGGATTGCAGTTGTACTTCCGACACAAAGCGGCGGCAGTACCAACACCCTGACCGCCCACAGCGCAGGTGGCAATGATCCGGGTACTTGCCATGCCCAGACGGCTACAGGAAATATCACGGCCAGCCATCATCAGGTTATCGATGTTCTTGGAATAGTAGCTGCGGTAAGGAATGGTGTATGCGCCGTCAAAGTTCCAGGTCTTGCTGGGCAGCACATCCAGATCCTCCGCACCACGGTCAGCGTGCAGGTCTACGCCCCAGCCGCCGAAAGCGATGGCATCGTCGAAGATCCGCTCGTCATACACGTCGTTCTCGTTGAACAGATAGTCACCCACCAGACGGCGGCTTTCCCGCATACCGGGCAGGGTGCCCACCCAGATCAGCTGGAAGTTCTCCGCACCGTGGTCACCGCCGTTCTTGATGTGATCCCACACACCGTACAGATATGCGTTCAGCTGGTCACGGATGTTCTCATACTCGGGAATGATGTCATCACCGTCGCCCATGAGTTCCAGCCACCAGTAACCATAGTCACTGCAGCTGGAGCTGCTGGTGGAAACACGCTTGTAGTCCTCGGGATCGTCCGCCATAGAGAAGTCGATCTGGTGACGATTGGAGTGAACACGGTAGCGCAGATCATGCTCCGTGAACTTCTTGGCGAAGGAAGGCGGTGTAAACTTCACAGGATGGCCCATGTCGATGGCACGGAACAAAATGGTATTGCCCATGCGGTTCAGGTCCGGCACTTCGGGTGCGTGGGGCTCATTGAACTCGGACTTTGCCTCGCTGCCAATGCGGTATTCCGCATCCACGAAGTAGCCCAGGGTGCCATTACCGGTGGCATCGATGAAAATATCGCCCTTAATGGTGATCTGCTTTTCAGTAGTCTCCTGGAAGCAGATGATCTCATTGATGTGGTTATCCGCAGAAACCGCATCGATCATGCAGGTGTTCAGGTAAGTAGTCAGGTTCTCCTGCTGCTTGGCAGCCTCGAACAGAGTCATATCCCACAGGCAGTATTCAAAGTTGGGGTTATACATCTTGTTCTTGAGCATCAGCTCGTACAGGATACCGGTCTCCTCCAGTTCGGGCTTCCGGGCACCGTCAGATGCACTGTTGATGTGGATACGGATCTCGCTGGAACCGCAGCCGCCCAGCACGGGACGAGCCTGCACCAGAGCAGTCTTGGCGCCGTTTCTGGCAGATGCCAGTGCCGCGCAAAGGCCGGCCATACCGCCGCCCACAACAACAACTTCATACTGCGCATATTCTCTACGCTTCATCTTCTAATCCTCCTGGGAATTTCATTTTCCCGCCATGGGAATTTTCATAATTGAAAAAACGGGGCCAGGCATGGCCCGACCCCGCTCGATCACAATATCATTTGGTCAGGTTTCGTCGAACTTCCAATATTGCGGTCTTTGGAACATCCGCAGGCCGTTGTGATATTGGGTCCGAATCTGATATGTTCCATCCACACTGGCAGATATCAGCAGCAGTCCCTGGCATCCGGTGGACAGGCACTGAATCCCTCTTCCCTGCAGCGCCAGCGTCATGGGTGTTTCGCCATTGTCGTTGGCCAGAGAAAAAACGATCTTACCGCCCAGGGCCTCCATCCAGATGGGGGTATTGGAAGTGTACGCACCGTGGTGGTTGGACTTCCACACATCCACTTTTAGCTGCTCGCCGTAGCGGCGAACCACTTCTGCCTCCTGCTTTTCATACAGGTCGCCAGCGGTCAAATAGCTTGCGCTGCCATAGGTGAATTTCATGATCATGGACTGGTTATTCCGGCAAGAGCCATCATTGACATCCATGGTCATGTCTTCCTCCGTGGGGCCAAGGATCTCCAGCTTCACACCGTCAATGTCAAAGACACGTCCGGCCCGGACATCCATATCCAGGGGTATCCCCCGCTCCCGCAGGAAGGCGAAGAAACTGGGAACATATTGGCCAAAAACCTGGCCGGAAGACAGGAACTGACCGATCCTGCCTTCAGGCTGTGCCAACAGAAGATCTGCAATTGCCTGTGCATTGGAAACATGGTCACTGTCGCAGTGGGAGAACACAAAGTAGTCCAGCCGCTTCAAGCCGATTCCAGTAAGAAATGCCTGCACCTTGGAGTAGTTCGCCAGATAGCCGGTGTCGATGAGCATGGTGCTTCCCTTGGGGAAGATCAGCAGACTCATATCGCCGGGCTTGGAACAAACGCCCTCCACGCACAGCTCGGGAGCAATGATGTGTAACCGACCATCACCGCCATTCAAGAGGGTCTGGATCTGGGAAAACAGCAGCTCCTTGTCCCCCTCACCGGGTTCATAGGGCATATCGTCCCTGGGGTCTGTCTCAGCGAAATGCAGCTTCTTGCAAACCAGAGCCTGGCTGCCAGTGGGGCTGATCTCGATCTGGTTCCAGTCGTATCTGGAACCAGCGTAAAAGACTTCTTCCAGGTTGCCCTTTTCAAAGCACTTCATGTCGATATTGGTCAGGGATTTGGGTAAATGGACAGTCTTTAAATTGGCACAGGCGGAGAAAGCCTTTGCCCCCAAAACCTTCACACCCTCGGGAACGACAAGATCGACGATCTGCTCGTTCTTTGCGTAGTGCAAAAAGGGAACGACCTCGACATTTTCAGGCAATACAAATTTTTCGTCAGGCATTGCGATACCTCTCATACATGGTAAAGCGGTCCAGCGCATCCACCTCGAAATTGTCAAAATCCGCCATGTAATCCGTCGGCAGATAGGATTCATCGAACTTCACATCCCGCTCGATGAGGTTCATCGTGAAGATGTAAACGATGGTTCTGGACTGCTCCACCACCAATGCGTACTCATAAGCGAAATCGTAGCCCATCATGGTCACATAGGCAGGATGGGAGAAATTCGTCTCGTCATACTGGACGAGATTCGTCTTCCCTTCCGCAGTGGTGTAGCTGAGGTTGCTCAAGCGCTCCACTTCCGCATCAAATTCCTGCTGATTCAATGTACATTCCAGAGAGATCTGGCACATGGGACGGTTCAATCCGCTTTGGTACTTGTAGCGATACAGCACTTCCGTGGCAGAGGCCGGAACCTCTGCCGGGAAGATGGATAATTTGGTATATTCTTCGGACAGATCCCACTTGCCGTAGTCCACGATGTCGTCCGTGGATATATCCACGTCACCGACCATGGACTTTGTAAAGACAAGGATGATCGCAATCATGGCTACGCACAGCAAAATAGAAACTGCGGTAACAATTACAACTTTTTTATCTTTCATTATTACTTCGTGTTTTCCTTTGCCATGGTCAGCATAAATACAGCGGTCTCGTATGCGAAGCGCACGGCCTGAACCATGTACTCCGGGGGAAATCCGTCGGAATAACCGTGGATCTCGTAGTTGAAAGCGCCCTGGTAGTTGATATCATGCAGAGCCTGCATGATGGGCTGCCAGTCCACTTTGCCGACAAAGGGCAGGATATGGTCATCATTCTTGCCCAGATTGTCGTTGATGTGCAGCGCACGCAGACGGCTGCCAATTTCCATCAGTGCCTTGCCCTGATCGATGTTGTTCAGGTTGGCGTGGCCGGTGTCCCAGCAAATGCCAAACCGCTCATCATCGCCCAGTTTATCCAGCAGTTCCAGCAGATCTTCCTGGGCACCGCAGAAACGACGGCGCTGGCTGGCCTCGGGCATATTCTCGATAGCCAGACCCACGCCAAACTTTGCGGCATGGTCGCCCAAGCGGCTGAACCGCTCGTACTCCTTGCGCAGGGATTCGGCGCGGCTGTAGTTGCCGTCTTTCATATGGCTGTCAGGATGGATCACGATCCAGGGTGCCTTGCAGATGCCGGCAGCCTCGATATCACGCATGACCATGCCGGTCACACGCTCCCAGTCCTCCTCCGTAAAGGCGTAGGACTCCAAAGTGCCATAGTAATGGGCGTGGCCCAGATTGACCTGGATGCCGCAAGCGTCGGCGCAAGCCTTCCGCTGGGCAACCCAGTCACGCCATTCCGGGATTGCCATGGGCATACCCGGGCGACCATAGGACACAAAGCCCAGGTCAACACCGTCAAAGCCAGCCTCCGCGATGATCTTGATGGTCTCATCGCAGGAATAATAATGACCGGGCTTGTTGTTTGCCGAGATGGCAATGCCAGTATTGGCAGAAATCAGCATTGCAAAGACCTCCTTAGCCCTTCACAGCGCCAACGGTCAGGCCCTTCATGAAGTACTTCTGGCCGCACAGGAACACGATGAACACAGGCAGGGTGGTCATGCAGCAGGCTGCCATGGTCTTGCCGTACTGAGTGCCCATATCGCTGGAGAACTTGTCCAGTGCCAGAGGCAGGGTCATCAAAGTCTTGTCATTGATGAAGATCAGGGGGTCCATATAGGAGTTCCAGGAGCCCATGAACTGGGTGGTGCACAGTGCTGCGATGGTGGGAATGATCAGGGGCAGCATGATCTGGAAGAAGATACGGAACTCGCCAGCACCGTCGATCTTTGCAGCCTCACGCAGCTCATTGGGAGTGCCCAGGAATGCCTGGCGCATCATAAAGGTGGAGGAAACAGCAACGATCTTGGGCAGGATCAGAGCCAGGTGCGTGTTGACCAGGCCGATCTCGCTGAAGATAACGAACCGGGGGATGATGGTCAGCTGAGAGGGGATCATCATCTGGGACAGGTAGATCAGGAACAGAACATGGTTACCTCTAAACTTCAGCTTTGCGAAAGCATAGCCAGCCAGGCAGGCACTGGAAACAGCCACAGCGGTAGCAGTGACGGAAACCTTGATGGAGTTCCAGTATGCCAGCAGGAAGTGGTAGTTGGTGCCGCTGCCCTTCAGGTTCAGAACACGCAGATAGTTATCGGGATACCAGTAGTTGGGGAACCAACCGATCTTATTGGAGAAAACGTGGATCTCCTTCTTCAGAGAAGCGCCGATCATCCAAATAAAGGGGGTCAGCATGAAAATAGCAAGTGCGATCAGGAAAATAGTGATGATGGTCTTGCTCACGCGGTAGGCAGGCGTACTGCTGCCAACAGTTACAACTTTAGCCATAAATTACGCCCTCCTTAGTTCTTCTTATTATTATGAGTATACTGAATCACCGTCATGACCAGCAGGATCAAGAACAGGATAACAGCGACGGCAGAAGCTCTGCCGGACTCATAGTAGTCGAAGTTCAGCTTGTAGATGTAGTACACCAGAACATAGGTGCTATTGCCAGGGCCACCGCCAGTCATAACGTTAACGTAGCCGAAGGTCTGGAAAGAACCGATGACACCCGTGATGAACAGGTAGAAGGTGGTGTTGGACAGCAGAGGCATGGTGATCTTGAAGAACTGCTGACGGCCGTTAGCACCGTCCAGCTCTGCGCTCTCGTAAACGTCGGTGGGCAGGCCAGCCATGGATGCACCGTACAGGAACACCTTATGACCGATACCGGCCCAGACCATGACCAGCATAACAGCGGGCAGAGACCAGGTATAGCTGAACAGCCAAATGGGAGGATTCTCAACGCCCAGAGCACGGACCAGGTTGGTGAAGGGGCCCTTGGAGGCATACAGAGCACTCCAAACGGTACAAACTGCAACGATGTTACAGATGTGGGGCATATACAGTGCGATACGAACGACACTGCCTGCCCGCTCGGACAGATAGTTATCGATCAACGCAGCGATCACAAGCGCAAGGAAAATGCCAACAGGCACGACAACGATGGTCACGATGACGGTGTTGACCAGTGCCTCAATAAAATCTTCGTTGTGAAACAGGTAGATAAAGTTATCGAGACCAATAAAATTCCAGTTACCAATACCGGAGGTGTATTCCCAGTCGGTCATGGAGACGTACAGAGAGATCAGAGTCGGGATGAAGTTCAGGCAGAAAATACCGATCAAGCTGGGCAGCAGGAACAGGATTGCGACTTTACCCTCGTTGGTACGGCTTTGCTTTTTCTTCAGAGCAACGGCTTTGGTCTCGGTCTTCTGAATGGTATCGTTTTTCATAGACTTCGCTCCTTTTAATTGCGTTTACGCAAAGTTCGCTCATACGGGTTTGACCCGTATGAGCGAACCCTACATTAGATTTTCTCTAGGACAACAGTGCCAATTATAAACACTTACGTATGTAGGAAAGTGTTATTTCAGAATCTCGCTCTTAGTGGAGCTTGTTGTTCTTGATGGCGTCGTCGATGGCAGCCTGAGCTTCCTTCTGTGCGGCAGCCATTGCCTCAGCAGCGGTCTTGAACTGCTGATCCTCGCCGGTAGCCAGGTAGCCTTCCCAAGCCTTCTTCAGAGCAGAAGTAACCTTGGAGTCGACCTTGGTGGAAGGAGCATGCTTATTCAGGTTGCTGCGGTCAACGGAGAAGATCATCTCAATGGACTTGGTATCGACCAGGTCGCCGGCCATGGACTTGATGGTGTTCATGATGTCCTCGGTCTTGGAACCCTGCCACAGGGGATAACGGCCAGCCATGATGGAGGGATACATACCACCCTGCAGGAACCAACGGATGAACTCAGCAGCCTGCTCGGGATGCTTGGACTGGTTGCAGACGCTCAGGTACTCGCCGGTGTAGGTCATGTGAGCCATGGTCTTCAGCTGAGCGTTGTCACCCATGCTGTCGGGCACGGGGCAGGGAACCAGAGCGGTAACAAACTCGTGAGGATAGTTCTCAGTGTCCATGCACTGACGGATCTGGGAGAACAGGCCGAAGATAGCGCATTCGCCCTGCAGGAAGTTAGCAACAGCGTGCTTCTCAGACTTGCACTCGCCGTAGCCGCAAGCCCAACCCTTTTCCATGGTCTCCTTGACCAGGTCCAGGCCCTCAGCCCAGATGGGGTTCTCAAAAGCAGCCTTCTCAGCGCTGTCGTCGGTGTAGTAGTAGTAGTCACCCATCGTACCACGGACATACACATAAGCATTGCTAATGCCCTGGCAGTACCAGCAGACACCCTTGGTCTCAGCGGTGGTCAGCTTCTCAACAGCAGCCTTGAACTCGGAGTAGGTCCAGCCGGTGTAGGGGATCTCAACGCCCTTTTCCTTGAACATGTCGACGTTGATCAGCATCATACCGTTGTTGTCGAACTTGGAGGGGATGCCGTAAACGGTGCCGTCCTCGTGAACGACGTCCTTAGCAGCGGCGTTGCCCATTTCGGTAGCAACGTCGAACTCCATTTCCTTCAGGTAGGAAGACAGGTCGCAGACCAGGTTCTTCTTGCCGCGGTCTTCCAGGGTGGTCAGAGAGCCGTAACCGATGAAGCAGTCAATGCCATCGCCGGTGGACAGCTGGGTCTCCAGCTGGGTGTTGCCGTCGGTGTTGTTCTTGTACAGAACGTACTCAACGGTCAGGCCACGGTCGCCGTAAGCCTTGTTGAAGTTTTCGCAGATGGCCTTGTAGCCATACTCTTCGCCAACAGCGCCCCAGAAGCGCAGCTTCACGGGAGTCTTGCCATCGGCTTCGCCCCACCAGGTCTTGGTGTCGTCAACCTTACCGGTCTCAGTGACAGCCGCGTTGGTGGTTTCGGGCTCGGTCTCAGAGGGGGTGCATCCAGCAAACAGGCCCAGCACCATAATCAGTGCCAGAGCCAAGCTCAGATACTTTTTCATGTTTTCCATTCTCCTTTTGCATTTTACTTTTTTTGTGTTTGCGCAACCACCGCAAGCCGCACCGATTGCACAACTACTAGACACATTTTAACCTTTTTTACCGATTTGTCAAGAGACCCCATGGATTTTCGACCCTTTGGCCAATTGGGCGCACTCCCATTTAGTCAGTTTGCACAGTGTCACAGTTTGTTAAAAATTGCGCAACCGGTTCACGCTCTTTTCCCTCTTGCAACTTTTGTCAAAAGCGAGTATACTGTTGTCATTGTCAAATAAGGAGAAACCACAACATGAATAGTCTTTTTAATCCCGATACCCGTCTGTTTCGCATCATGTCCTGGATCACCCAGCTCATCGGGCTGAATGTTCTGACATTTCTTTGCTGCATCCCAGTGGTCACCATGGGTGCCGCATTCAGCGCCGCTCACAAGGTGATGCACGATATGCTCTACGATGGCGAGGACGAGGTGATCAAGCCTTTCTTCCGGGCTTTCAAGCACAGCTTCAAGCAGGCGACCGTCGTGTGGCTGGCATATTTGCTTATTGTTATTGTATGTATGTTCAACATCATGATGGTGGACACCACCTTTGAAGGCACGCTCCGGCTGGTCGCTTACATTTTTGTCATTGCGCTGCTGGTGGGCTTCAGCTGTATCGGCTCCGTCCTCTTCCCCCTCATCGGCCGCCACCGCAACACCCTGTTGGAGCATCTGTCCAACACCTTGATCCTGACCCTGACCCATCCCCTGCAAGCTCTCGCTATGGCCTCGCTGAATGCCTTCCCTTTCCTGCTGGCCTATTCTTCCCTGCTCCGCTTCTTACAGAGCATGGTGATCTGGCTGACCTTCGGCGTGGGCATCATCTTCCTGCTGGATGGTCTGCTGATGAAGCGGATCTACAACCAGATGGACAAAGCACTGGAAGGCTGATATATTCCCCTACATATTAAACAGGCTGCACCAAAACGGCGCAGCCTGTTTTGCGTAGGTAGTAATCCCCGTCTCCCCTGTCATCCCGAGGGAGCGAAGCGAGTCGAGGGATCTACGCATCGAACGGACAGACAACGTTCCATTAATGCGTAGATTGCCACAGCCAGTGTGCCCACTGGCTTCGCAATGACAGTATCTTACCATTGCGAACAGGCTGCACCGATTGGTGCAGCCTGCTTTTTGATTACTTCTTTTCGTCAGCGGTGGCAGCGTTCAGGATATCCTGTGCCTTGTTGTAGGCATCCTGCATTGCTTCTTCCGCACTCTTGTACTTCTGCTCAGCGCCACTGATCAGATAGCCTTCCCAAGCGTTCTTCAGCTCGGTTCTGACCTTCTTATCCAGTGTGGTGGAGCTGTCGCCCAGAGGCAGCTTGCTACGATCGCAGTTGAACAGGAACTCCAGGGAACGGGTATCGACCGTATTGCCAACCATTTCCTTCACAGTTGCCAGGATATCCTTGGTATCGTTACCAACCCACAGGGGATAACGGCCAGCCAGGATGGTGGGGTTCATGCCGCCCTGAACGAACCAGCGGACGAACTCGGCACACTGCTCAGGGTGCTCAGTCTTTGCAGCAGCAGCAACGTACTCACCGATGGTACTCTTGTGAGCCATGGACTTGTACTGCTCATACTCTGCGCCATCGGGCACAGGGCAGGGAACGAATGCAGTGACGAAATCATGAGGATAGTTTGCCAGGTCCATGCACTGACGGATCTGGGAGAACAGGCCGAAGATGGCGCACTCACCGCTCAGGAAGTTTGCAACGCCGTGCTTTTCAGTCTTGCACTCGCCATAGCCGCAAGCCCAGCCGTTATCCATAGTGGTCTTCAGCAGATTCAGGCCATTGGTCCAGAGGTCGCTCTTGAAAGAGCTCTCGTTCTTGGTCTCATCGGTGTACAGATAGTTGCTGTCAACAACGGACCGGATGTAGGTCAATGCATTGCTGATGTCGGAGCAGTACCAGCAGATGCCCTTGGTATCTTTGGTGGTCAGCTTCTCACAGGCAGCCAGGAACTCGGAATAAGTCCAGCCATCGTAGGGGATCTCCACGCCAGCCTTTTCAAACATATCCTTGTTGATCAGCATAAAGCTGCTGTTGGTGAAAGTGGTGATCAGGCCATGATAGGAACCATCTTCGCCCAGCACGCCGCCGTCAGCTGCGTGCTCGCCCAGTTCTGCCTTGATGTCGAAATCCTTCAGATAGGGCTGCAGGTTCAGCAGCAGACCCTGCTCGGTACGGGGGATCAGTCTGGACAGATTGCCGTAGCTGATGAGTACGTCAATGCCGTCGCCAGTGGACAGGGATGTATCCACGGACAGGTTGCCGTTGGTATCGTTCTTGTACTGGACATATTCAACAGTCAGGCCACGGTCGCCGTAGGCAGCGTTGAAGTTGTCACAAACCTTCTGATAGCCGTAAACAGGGTCGATTGCTGCCCAGAAGCGCAGCTTGATGGGGGTCTTGCCGTCGTCCTCGCCCCACCAGTCTCTGCTGGTGTCGATCACGCCGGTGCTTTCAGCGATGCCGCCAACGGTAGGATCTGTTTCTTCCGGGCCATCAGCGGGGGCGCATCCGGCAAAGAGGCTCAGCGCCATGACCAATGCCAGAAGCAATGCGATGTACTTTTTCATGTGTCTTTTCTCCTTTTAAATATTTTCCCGTTTATTTAAGAACGCTGTGAAGCGTTACTCACATAAATTCTGTTGCTACCCTTACTTGTACATAGCCATATAGCTGCCATGGGCTTCGATCATCTCGTCCACCATTTTCGCCATATCGTCAATGGACAGCTCCGCAGAAGTGTGGGGATCCAGCATCACAGCCCGGAGGATATCCTCTCTCTTGCGGGTCCGTGCCGCTTCGATGGCCAGCAGCTGCACATTGATATTGGTGCGGTTCATTGCTGCCAGCACCGGGGGCAGACTGCCCACCCGCACCGGGTGCACGCCCATGCCGTCCACCAGACAGGGCACTTCCACGCAGGTCTGCTCCGGGAAATCATCGATCAGATGGCCCGTGTTGAGCACATTCACGTTCACCTGCATGGTGTTGCCGGTGACGATGGCTTCGATGATATGGGAAGCGTACTCATAAGAGCGGGTGTGGGTCAGTTCCTCTTCCGTGAACTCATGGCGCATCCAACGCTCCCACTTGTCCAGCTTATCCAGACAGCGGCGGGGATACTCATCCAGAGGGATGTTGTACTCCTCGATCAGCTCCGGGTACTTGGACTTGATGTAGAAATTATTGTATTCAGCGTTGTGCTCACTGGATTCGGTGCAGTAATAGCCCAGCTTATCCATATAATCGTAGCGCACCATGTCGCCGTGCTTTTCTGCGGCGTTCTTCTCCTTTGCCCGGCGGCGGATCTCCGGGTAGAGGTCATTGCCGTCCTTGTCCCGAATGTCCAGAAGCCAGGCCATGTGGTTGATGCCGGCGATCAGCTCCCGGCGACCTTCCAGCTTGTCCACCATGTTCACGCCCTTCTCCCCCAGCAGCCGCTCGGTGCAGACCTGAACGCTGTGGCAAAGGCCGATGGTCTTGATATTGGTATATCTCTGGATGTAGCCGGTGAGGATGCCCATGGGGTTGGTGTAGTTCAGGAAGTAGGTGTCAGGACAGACCTCCTCCATTTCCCGGACAAATTCTTCAACCACCGGGATGGTACGCAGACCACGCATGATGCCGCCGATGCCCAGGGAGTCACCGATGGTCTGGCGCAGGCCGTACTTCTTGGGGATCTCAAAATCAATCACCGTGCAAGGCTCGTAGCCGCCCACCTGAATGGCGTTGATGACGAAATTGGCGTTGCGCAGTGCTTCCTTCCGGTTTTCCGCGCCCAGGTAGGTCTTGATGGTTGCCCGGTTCTCGTTGATATTGCGGTTGATACCGTTCAGAAGCTCCCGCGTGATGTTCAGTCTGGCTTCGTCAATATCGTAAAGAGCGATCTCGCATTCCCGCAGAGCCGGAGTGCACATGACATCTCCCAGCACTTTTCGGGCAAATACGGAGCTTCCCGCTCCCATGAATGTGATCTTGATCATCATACTCCTTCTTTCTTCGCTTGGTGGGATAATCATAATGTAAAAAAGTAATAAAAACAATTGAAAAATGGTTACTGTTTATGGTAAAATGGACAATCGTAAGAAAGAGGTGTAAAATATGAGCATTTACAGCCAGCCCGTCGTCTCCAATTGGTGGAGCGGTGTCGAGCCCATTCGATACGGTGACCAGCGCTGTCCTCCGGGGCACAGCTACGGCCCAGGCCTGCGCCATCACTATTTGATGCACTATGTGCTCAGTGGGCGGGGCAGTTTTCAGCACGATGGCGTTACCTATGAATTGGAGGCGGGGGATGTTTTTCTGGCCCGGCCGGAGGAGATCATCTCCTACAAAGCCAGCGATACCGATCCCTGGCATTACGCCTGGCTTTGCTTCCGCGCGCCCCACTGCCCTGTTTTTCTCCAGCAGCCGGTATTTCGCCATGTTCCGGTGGGCAAGCAGTTCCAAAAGCTGACCGAGCTGAACACCCCGGATGTTCCCACCGGCTACATCTATTCCCTGGCCCACCGGATCCTGTGGACCCTCGCCTGCTATACCCCAGCTTCCGCCGTCCCGGATCCACAGAAGAAATATGCCCGCTATGCCAAGGCGCTGATCGACAGCTCCTTCATGGAGCCCATCACCATTCAGGAGATCGCGGACTCGCTGCACATTGACCGCCGCTATCTCACTGCCCTGTTTCGGGAATCCTATGGGCAAACGCCGAAGAATTATCTCATGGGCCTGCGGCTAGAAGAAGCCCGCTCTCTCCTGCTTCAGGGTTTCAGCGCCACTCAGGCGGCAGAAATGGCAGGTTTCGGAGATTTCTCCAATTTCTCGAAGCAGTACAAGCAGGTTTTCGGCCACACACCGGGTCAAACCGCCCAGCGGCAGCCCAAAGCAGAGGAAAACCAGCCCGCTTCTCTGTAACAATTCCCATCTATAATAGTAGAAACCGCCGCTTACCACGGCCCTTCTCCCTTTCTTTTCCCCATTCCTGAAAAAAATCTGAAAAAAGTAAAAAAAATGCTTGCTTTTTTCAGCAATCTTTGGTATCATATCTAAGCGCCTGTGAAGGTGCATATTTTGAGATTATCTGGAGATTGGAGGTGCAGTGAATGGCTAAGTGTGATTTTTGTGACAAGGGTGTGACCTTCGGCATTAAGGTTTCCCACTCCCACAGACGTTCCAACCGTGCTTGGAAGCCCAATGTCAAGCGTGTTAAGGCGGTTGTCAACGGTACTCCGTGCCATGTGTACGCCTGTACCAGATGTCTCCGTTCCAACAAGGTTGAGCGGGCCATCTGATTAACCCCTGCCAACAATAACGCCACCGAACCCGGTGGCGTTTTTTGCTGCCCATTGACAAAATGCCGGATGCGTCAAAAGCATCCGGCGTTTCTGTTATTCCTGGGACTCTTTCAGCTGCTTTGCAAGCTTCTGGGTGACCTGGGCGCAGCGGTGGGCCGCAATGGTCTCAAAGGTGGGATAATCCATTTCGGCAGAATGATCCGCCTTGTCCGAAATGGCCCGCAGGATCACAAAGGGGACCCTGTTCCGGTAAGCGGTCTGGGCAATGGCGCCCCCCTCCATCTCCGTGCAAAGGGCCTGTGTCTGGGAAATGATCCGCTCCTTCGTTTCCTTTTCGCAAACGAACTGGTCACCCGTGGCTACCCGGCCGATTTTGGTGTGGCCGGGGTTCACCGACTCTGCCGCGGCGAAGGCATAGCCCAGCAGTTCATCATCCGCCGGGAAGGTAACGGTGTCCAGTCCTGGAACCTTTCCGTAGGGATAGCCGAAAGCGGTACAGTCAAAATCATGGTACATAGCATCCCGGCTCACCACCAGATCCCCAATGTCCAATTCTGCGCAGAGGGAACCCGCAATGCCGGTATTCACCAAATGTGTCACCCCGAAGCAGTCGCACAAAATCTGCACGCACATGGCGGCGTTGATCTTGCCCACGCCGCACTGAACCACCACTGCCGGCAGTCCCTCCAGGGTCCCCTCGCAAAATTCCATCCCAGTGGGATGGGTAACAGTTTTCCTGTCCGCCATGGACTGCTTCAGTGTCTCCACTTCTACGGTCATGGCACCGATAATTCCAAGTTTCATGTTTTTCTCCTTATTCCGGGTAGACCAGACGGTCCTGCCCGATATTTTCCAGCAGTGCGGCGTATTTTTTGCCCCAGTAATTCGCCATGGGCAGATTCATATCCAGGTAGTTGCCGCAGTCTTTGGCGGATGCCCCGGGTACTTCCCCGGAATACTCCCCAATGAACTGGAAGCAGCCGCGCACCAGCGGCAGCACATCCCGGGAGGAAAGAGCCCCCTTCATCAGCAAATAAAAACCTGTGCGGCAGCCCATGGGGCCAAAGTACAGCACCTTTTCTTTCCAAACGGGGTCATTGCGCAGGTAAGTCGCCGCCAGATGCTCCATGGTGTGGATCTCCGCAGTGTTCATCACCGGCTCATCGTTGGGCTTTGTCAGCCGCAGGTCAAAGGTGGTGACCATCTTCTCCCCGACCGCATCCTTTCGAGACACATACAGCCCCGGCTGCAATTTGATATGGTCGATGGTAAAACTTGTGATCTTCTCCATAATATCTCCTTAATCGTTTTGACAATTTGCCGCATCGATGGCAATGACCAGCATCAGGCCGGGGATCTCATCCTGAATGCTGCCATAGCGCAGCACATAGGTATCGCCCCAGGAGAACAGTTCCTTCGAAACGGACAGCACCTGTCTGCCCCCCTGCGTTGCCGTATAGTCCCAGCCCATGAAATCGCCTTCCACATCCCATCCCCGGAAATCCACCTGATAGCGGGGGCGCAGGAATGTAAACTCTCTGCGGATGGTGCCAACCGTCTGACCATTGATAACGATCTCAAATTCCGGCAAAAAACGAAATAGCTTTTGGTGGATCGAGCCCACTTCCGTTCCACTGCGTTTGTCATACACATGGATCTGGTGTCCAAAGGCAAACACTTCCGCTTTGACAAAATACCGGGCTTCGCCGCTTTCGTCATACACATCGTAGGTGTCTCCCCAGGAAAAGACCCGCTGTTTGATTCGAAGCTCCATAATGCGCCCCTCCTTTTTGATTATCATACAGCAAACCCGGCGTAAAATCAAGGAAAATAGATTTCAACCATCGGTTGAGCGACTCACAACGGCTGGTTGGGGAGAAATTTTTCGCAAATTAACGAATGATTGATAGCTTTTTTCCCTTTTCTATGGCATAATAGGCTCATAACTATAAAAGAGCAAATTTGTGAAAATGACGAAAAGACATCATTCCCAAAAT
>CAZVAB010000010.1:0-18887 GCA_964625045.1 uncultured Oscillospiraceae bacterium
TATTGTTTCATGTCGCAGCCTTTAACACAAGCCGCTGTTAGGTTTGACGCTTACGTAGGTGTAGGTGTATATATGTAGAGCATAAAATTGTGAAGCCATCCACCGTAAAGCTAAGACCGCCCGAACATAGTTTGTCCAGGCGGTCTCGGTATCACAATTGCCAGTATGGCTCTTTTCACTTTACTCTCTCTTTGATTGGCTTTAAGGCCAGTGGGATTGCTGCCAGGGCCAGGATGGTGCACAGGACGGCGGCTTCCGTCACCCAGCGAAGTAGGCCGATCTTACCCATATCAAAGGCAAGCAACCGCACCAGTGCCGCCAGAAAGAACATTCCGGCGGACAAGATCCGTCCGGGGAGATACCCGCCAATGGTCGCCAGAAGCACAAGGGCGCACAGCACATACCAGATGACCGACAGGACGATGCGCCCCACGCTGCCGCTGGAGAAATTACCGATGATCAGCAGCAGACAATGAGCTGCGCCCAAGATGCCATAAACGCCCGGAGCATTGAGCCGCAGGTAATTGAGCACCACGACGAACCCGGCACACAGCACCAAGCCCAAAATCATGGTAGCGAAGATCTCTGATCCGGGAATATCCCGCAGATTCTTCAGGCCAAAGTAATACACGATCCGCAGGAAGAAGGAGCAGCTCATCATCACGCCGCAAAACCGTGCCCACTTCCCTTTCATATCCATTTGATACTGATTATATTTCTTCCAATTCATTCGTCACACCTCCGTGTCACTTCATAGCCGTGCTGGGCTGCATATTCCAGAATTTTGGGACTTTGGTACCAGTATTCCTTCCCCCAGTGTTCAAAATCCCACTGCTGCATGTAACCGTTGCACTCAAAATCGATGTAATAGAGCATCCCATCCTGCAAGACAAAGTTGGTCGGAAAATAATCGATGTTCAGCCCCGCCGGATAGAGTTTCCCACACATCTGTTCCATCTGACAAATGTATTCCCGGCGCATCTGCCCATTCAGCACCAGCTCCATAGCAATAGGGCCGTCGATGAAGGTCTTTAGCAGCCGCTCCTGCCCTTCATCCACTTCCAACAACTCCGGCATGGGAATATCCAGCTCTTTCAATCGCTGATAATCGTGCAGTTCCGCCGCCAGCTTGTCCCCAACCTGGTAGTAGTCACAAGGCTCATGGTGGATCTGTTTCAGCACCAACTGCCGCTTTCCGTCTGTTACAAGGTAGGAATAGCCACCTTTTCCCTTCCCCAGCAGTTTGATGACCTGATAATCCTTCCCGTTGACAGTCATACGGGAAGCTCCTTTCCATCCTCAATGTGGATGCTGACACCGTTGACCTCCACATTCTCATCGGCATTGATGAGTATGTACTTGATGCCGCCAATGATCCGTGTCTCGATCAGATCTCCCCGATCCGGGGCAACTTTGATGGACACATCCGGGGTTTTGATCTCGAAGCGCTTCTCGTCGATGATGTTCTTTGGATACAGATCCGCTTCAAAACCAAAGGCTTCGTCATAATCCACGCTGAATTTGGCGATATGATCTTCGGAAACACCGCAGGTGGTCAGCACCTGCTTTACTTCTTCCTTGCTTACAAGCAGGGTGTCAGGCACCTTGCTCTCTTTGTGCAGAGCAATGCGCTGCACGATCTCGTCATGCACCGTCTGCACCACATCCAGGCTGCATTCTTCTTCCAGGGCATTGCCCAAAATTGCCTCAAAGGAACGCTTCTGCTCCTGGGCAGGCTTGGGAATGGGGGTATTGAACACATTATTCACAAAGGCTTCCTGGCTTTCCTTGGTGCTGCGGGTATAGTAGAGAGCATTATAAATATTGGTCGCCCGGTCATCAAAAGCCGGGAACAGGAAGCCCAGCTCCGGCGCACTGACCACATTGGTAATGCCCCCATCCCGGAACTGCTTCTCCTCCGGTACATAGTGCAGCTTCGGCTGGATCTGCTTCACCGGGCAAATGGCGCAGAGGATGAATTTATAAGTCTCCTCGGACTTATCCGAAGCATCCAGACCGTCCTTACTCTTAAAGGGAACATCGTAGCTGTCGCAGCCCAGCAGGATCAGGTAGCTCTCTTCCAGGGAGACAGACTCGATTATCTTCTTGTAAAATTCCAAGCGGAGATCTTCGTCATTCAGCGCGGTGCTGCGCAGATCCATCAGCAGCTTGTGTTCCGGGCTTCCAGCCACCTGGGCGGTTTTGAAGGTAATGTCAATGAGATTTTTTCCGATGGTACCGGACAGGGTGCGTTTCAGCAGACCAAAATACTTGTCCCCCTCGTTTTCGCTCATCATGCCAGTGCTCTGGCGAAATTCGGAAATGATCTCCTTATTGTCGTTGACATAGCAGCCGTAAATGGCTGTCATATTGCTGCGGTCCCGGCGAATGTGCCGCCGGATCTCACCGATTTCTTTTGTATTCATGGGTTCTACCTCATTTCGCTATACAAGATATGCTTTCATTATAGCACAGCCCCCGGCAGAAATCCAGTGTCAGCACGCACAAAGCAGAAAATGTCAGCAAGGCAATCCGCCCTGCTGACATTTTTTATCAATCTTCCCAAAGGCACTTCCAATTCTGGATGAAGTACTCAATGCCGGAGTAGATGGTGGTCACCACGATCACGGCAATGATGGTCCAGGCAAGCCAGTCCACCTGAGGGAATGCCATCCAGACACACAGGCCAACCATGGTGCTGGCAGTTTTGACCTTGCCGCTCCAACCGGCGGCAATGACCTTGCCCTTACCCACTGCCACCAGCCGCAGGCCGGTCACCGCAAATTCCCGGGTCAGCACCAGCATCAGCGCCCAGGCGGGCATCATGCCCCACTCGCAGAACATGGTCATGGCGGCGATCACCAGCAGCTTGTCCGCCAGGGGATCCAGGAATTTGCCAAAGTCACTGACCTGATTGCACTTTCTTGCGATCTGACCGTCCACATAGTCGGTCAGGCTGGCAATGATGAACACCGCCAGGGACAGCCACATCCAGAGGTTGCTCTGTCCGCCGCTCATGTACATAAACAGCATAAAAACCGGGATAAAAACCACCCGAACCAAGGTAATTTTACTTGCCAGTGTCATTTGAATCCTCCACTACAAAGCCGGAAAGGTCGCCGTCGATCACGCCATCCAGCTGAATATTTACAAAAGTGCCTTCGCTCAAATCATCTTCGCAAGCGATCCAGACCCGACCGTCGATATCAGGGGAATCAGCAAAGGTGCGGCCGTAATACTGCTCATAGTCCTCGTCGTAGCCATCTACCAGCACCTCAATGGTCTTGCCAAGCATGGCCTGGGCATAGTCGTCCATGATCCGGGACTGCAGCTGTTCAACCATCTGGGCCCGCTGCTGGGCGATCTCATTGTCCACAAATTCCATCTGTGCCGCGGGAGTGCCCTCCTCCGGGGAGAAGGGGAACGCACCCACACGCTCCAGGCGCTGCTCTTTCAGGAATTCGCAAAGTTCGGCAAATTCTTCCTCACCCTCACCGGGCAGGCCCGTGATGACGCTGGTACGCAGTACCAGACCGGGGATGCGGCTGCGCAGCTTGGCGAAAAGCTCCTTCAGAAATGGACCGTCGCCCCGGCGGTTCATCAGCTTCAGGATCTTGCTGTTGCAATGCTGAATGGGAATATCCAGATACTTGACGATCTTCGGCTCAGAAGCGATGACTTCGATCAGCTCATCATCGATCTCATCAGGGTAGACATAGTGGATACGCACCCAGTGGAGCTTCTCGATCTGGCAAAGCTGCCGCAGAAGTTCCGGCAGCAGCCGCTTATGACCGGGCAGATCCGTGCCGTACCGGCTGGTATCCTGGGCCACCACGATCAGTTCTTTCACGCCGGACTCTGCCAGAAGTCTCGCCTCGTACAGCACATCATCCAGAGAGCGGCTACGGAACTTGCCCCGCAGATAGGGAATGATGCAGTAAGCGCAGCGGTTGTCGCAGCCCTCGGCGATTTTGATAAAGGCATAATGCTCCGGTGTGGTCAGGATGCGCCCGGTCTCCTGCTCCGGGGCATCGATGGAGCCAAAGTCCCGCACGGACTTATCCTCCAGCAGAGCTTCAATGGCAGGTACGATCTCCGTGTAGCTGCCGGTGCCCAAAATACCGTCCACCTCCGGCATCTGCTCCATGATCTCATCCTGATACCGCTGGGACAGGCAGCCGGTGACCAGGATCTTCCCCACCAAGCCGTCCGCCTTCAGGGCAGCCGTCTGCAGGATAAAATCAATTGCTTCGCTCTTGGCAGAGTCAATAAAGCCGCAGGTGTTGATGACCACCACATCGCTTCCCACAATATCCGCTTTCACAGTATGTCCGGCTTCCTGCACCCGGTACATCATCCGCTCGCAGTCCACCTGGTTCTTGGCGCAGCCAAGAGAAATAAAACCGATATTTGCCATACTATTCCTCCGTAAATTCCTGCTCGTCCAGGGCCAATTGGGACAAGGCCCGGCGGATCTGGCTGTATCCATGGCCCCGGCGCATCAGCGCATCGATGGCCCGCTTCACATCCTTGTCGCTGGGGTGCTCGTCCAGTCTGGCGTTCAGGAATTCGATTATTTTATCTGTTTGATCCGGGTAGTCCGCCAGGACCTCCTCCCAAAGATCTTTGGGTATTCGCTTTTCATATAGCGCCTGTTTTGCCCGGGCCAGACCATAGCCCTTGCTGACACACCGGGAAACGATCTGCTCCGCCGTGCGCCTGTCATCCAGCAGTGACATATCCGCCATCCACTGAACAGCTTCCTTTGCCTGGGCAGGGTCCTCCCCTTTTCGAACCAGCCGCTGTTCCAGATCCCGCCGGGATACATTGGAGGCCGTGACGATGCGCACCGCCCGCATTTTCGCTGACATGGCCCCGGCGGCAGTGCGCAGCTTTTCCAGCTGCCCATCATCCAATTCCTGCCCCGGATACAGGCAGAAATCCTCCACCGTCTGCCGGTACAGCCGCATCACTTCGCCGTTTTCAAAAACAATCCGATAGCGCCCGGCCCGGTCAGGGCCGGTGGCCACAGACTCAATCCTCATCGTCGAAATCGTCTGCACTGATGGCTACAGGCCGCTCAGCAGCCTTGGCAGGTGCCTTGGGCTGGGCGGTACTGGTGCGCAGCAGGTTCTCCCGAACCTTTGCTTCCACCTGTTCGGCGATCTCAGGATTTGCCATCAGGTATTCCTTCACAGAGTTGGCACCCTGGCCGATGCGCTCATCGCCCATGCTGAACCAGCTGCCGCTCTTCTGAACAATATCCATCTGGACAGCCAGATCCACCAATTCGCCCCACTTACTGATACCCTGACCGTACATGATATCGAAGTATGCCTCCCGGAACGGAGGTGCCACCTTGTTTTTGACCACCTTCACACGAGTCTTGTTGCCGATGACATTGCCGCCTTCCTTGATGGACTCCACTCTTCTCACATCCAGACGGACGGAGGAATAGAACTTCAGGGCATTGCCGCCGGTGGTGGTTTCGGGGTTACCGTACATGACACCGATCTTCATACGCAGCTGGTTGATAAAAATAACCACACAGTTGGTCTTGGAAATGGTGCCTGCCAGCTTACGCAGAGCCTGGGACATGAGTCTTGCCTGCAAGCCCACAAAGGTATCGCCCATTTCGCCCTCGATCTCCTGCTTGGGAACCAATGCCGCAACGGAGTCCACCACCACGGCATCCACAGCACCGGAACGCACCAGTGCGTCGGTGATCTCCAGCGCCTGCTCGCCGGTGTCAGGCTGGGAGACCAACAGATTGTCGATATCCACGCCCAGTGCCGCTGCATACACGGGATCAAGGGCATGCTCCGCATCCACGAAAGCCACTTCGCCGCCCTTTTTCTGGGCTTCTGCCAGAATGTGCAGAGCCAGGGTGGTCTTACCGGAGGATTCCGGTCCATAGATCTCAATGATGCGTCCCTTGGGGACACCGCCGATGCCCAGCGCCGCATCCAGCGCCAGAGAGCCGGTGGGGATGGCATCCACATTCATTTCGGGGCGGTCGCCCAAGCGCATGACTGTGCCCTTGCCAAAGTTCTTATCGATCTGGCTTAGAGCCGTCTGCAGTGCCTTTTTCTTGTCGGATGCAGGGGTGGGTGCTTCATAAACTGTCTTTTTGGTCGCCATAGTCAATCTTCCTTCCTGCCGAACTGGGCAATGACCGCCCGTTCTCTGTCGTTATAGTCTCTGGTTCGTTCCAGAATGGTATATCCGTTTTCTTCCAGGATGCGGCATACACCGTCCCCCTGACCCATGCCAAACTCAAAGCACAGGTAACCGCCGGGCTTCAGCGCCGCCCGGTAATGGTCTGCGATGGCCCGGTAGAAATCCAGGCCGTCCTCCCCGCCGTAAAGAGCCAGGTGCGGCTCAAACGCATCCACGGAATGGGGCAATTCCCCCATTTCCTGGGCTGTGATATACGGGGGATTGGATACGATCAGATCGAATTTACCCAAAAATGCCGCCGGTTTTCCCAGCGCATCCGCCTGCACCGCAGTGACACGGCTGGAAAGGTGGTTCCTGGTGATGTTCTTTTTGGCAACCGCCAGCGCTTCCCGGGAAATATCCGCCAGTGTCACCCGGGCATCCTTGACACGGCTGGCAATTGCAAGACCGATGCAGCCGGAGCCGGTACACAGATCCAAGATTCGGGGATCCTTGTCCAGAAACAAGCCCTTTTGAATAGCCAAAGATGCCACAGCGCAGGTATCGTCCCGGGGGATCAGAACATTTTTATCCACATAGAGGGTCAGACCATAAAACTCCCATTCTCCCAGAATATAGGCAAGGGGTTCTCCGGCAATGGCCCGGGCCACCAGCGCATCCAACTCATTTCCAATGGCCTCCGAGGCGTAAAGATCCCGATCCCGAAGGATTTCCTGCTGGGTCTTGCCGGATACATGGCACAGCAGCTGCCGGGCAAGCATCCCCGCCATCTGCATTTCCTCCGTGGCAAGGAGGGCTCTCCGGGCATCCAGATAAAGCTGTGAGTAGGTTTTTACCAACGGTCTGCCCCCTCTTCCTCCGGCAGCACCGCCTGAACAGCAGCAATGCCCACCTCGATCATGGAGTCATCCGGCTCATTGGTGGTAAAGCGCTGCATGGCCATGCCAGGTGCCGCCAAGATCCGGGTGAACCAATTGTCATGCCGGCCCACCCAGCGGTTGATCTCATAGGTGATCGCCACCACCAGAGGAAGCAGCAGCAGCTTAAAGCAGATCATCAAAATCTTGTACAGGAAGCTGCCCCGCATTGCCTCCAGCGCCGGAACTGCGGACAGCAGCATCGTGGACGCAACGGAAAAGATCAAAATGGAGATTACCATCACCACCAGCAGAAAGCTGGTGCCGCAACGGGGATGGAGCCTTGTCTGCTTGCGGACATTTTCCACCGTCAGCGGCAATCCCGCTTCATAGCAGCGAATAGTCTTATGCTCCGCACCGTGATACGAAAATACCCGCTTCATTTCATTCATCCGGGAAACGCCCAGCATATATGCCATAAAAATGATGATACGAACCAGACCCTCCAGCAGATTCAGCAGCAGGGTGCTTTCGATCCAGCGGTCAAAAAAGCTGCTGATGACCATGGGCAGCAGAAAAAACAGCAGCACCGACAGGCCCAGGCCCATAAAGACCGCCATACCAATGACGGCTTTCTGGAAGCCCTCGTTTCCCAGCTTTTTTTCCAGCCACCGGTCGAATTTGGACGGTTCTTCTTCCATGCTTCCCTCCGGGGACAGGTCAGCTGAGCGCATCAGCGCTTTCACGCCCGTCACCTGGGAGTCAAAGAAATTCACCACGCCACGGATCAGGGGCCAGGTGGCAAAGGAACCCTTGGGGCGGATCTTTCGGGGCTTGATCTCGATCTGGATCTCTCCGTTGGTCCGAACCGCCACCGCATCCTTCTCGGGGCCGCGCATCATGATGCCCTCGATCAACGCCTGACCGCCGATGCTTGTCTTAAATTTCTCGCAGCATTGCTGCGTTTCATTCTTCTTCATGTGAAACCTTCCTTACTGGGTGATCGGCAGGCAGACTGTTACCAGCGTACCGCCGCCGGGGGCATTTTCCAGAGTCAAAGTTCCTCTGTGCATTTCCACGATCTCGTCGCAGACGGACAGCCCAATGCCAGTGCCCCGGGCCTTGGAACTGCCTTTGTAAAACCGCTTTTTCACCAGCGGGATCTCGTCTTCCGGGATGCCGGGGCCATAGTCCCGGATCCGAACCATGATCTGCTCCCCTTCCAGGTGCATGGAAGCCTCGATACATTTTCCCTCTCCGCCGTGCTTGGCAGCATTGTCCAGAATATTCAGGAACACCTGGCGCAGCCGCTCCGGGTCACAGGGGATCTCCGGGATATCATCGTCATTATCCAGATATTCCAGTTGAATGCCCTCCTGGATCAGACGGCTGGAATACATATAGACCGTGTCCTCAAATTCTCCCCGAATATCCGCGTCCCGGATATTCAGCGTCATGCGTCCGTCCTGGATGCGGGTAAAGTCCAGCAGGTCCACCACCATCTCCGTCAAACGCTTGGTCTCCCGGGAAATGATCTTCATGCCACGCACCGTCTGGGGATCCAGCGTGTCCCCCGCCAGGATCGTTTCGCTCCAACCGGCAATGGCGGTCAGGGGCGTGCGCAGCTCATGGGACAGGGAGGAAATAAAATCCCGCTGTATCTTCTCATTCTGGTTGATCTGCACAGACATTTCGTTGATGGTTCTGGCCAGCTCTCCGATCTCGTCATCATATTCCGTCTGGATCTGAATGCCATAGCTGCCGCTGGCGATCCGCTTTGCCTTGTCGATGATCTCACCCATGGGCATCAGGATGGTTCGGATGTAGTAGTTGCTGCTGAACAGGACAATGCCCATCATGATCGCCATAGCAGCCAGTGCGTAACACGCGACCTTGATGATCTGAGTGTTGACGATCTTGGTGGAGGTCACATAGCGCAGCACGCCGATTACTTCCCCATTGCTGTAAATCATGGGGCTGGAAACCGCGAAGATCCCCTCCCCGGTATTGGGGTCACGTCCCACAAATTTAGCCACATCCCTGGTCTCAATGGCCTCCTTGATGTCACTGGTGCTGGGGGACACACCGGGCCAATCGCCATAGGACGAAACCACGATATTGCCCAATTTATCGATAAATTGCAGTTCCAAACGGTCCTTGTCCTCAAAGGACTTGGCATAGGAAACACAGGAAGTGTAATAGTCGTTGTAGCTCTGGTTCATATATTCCGCCAGGAAATCCGCCGTGGTCTTAGCACGGTAGCGCATATCCGCTTCCATAGTGGAATAGTAATAGGCGGAAAATGCCATGGTGATCAGCAGGACACAAACGAGTCCCAGAACGCCCAGAACGCCAACGGTATTCCAAAGCCAGCGCTTGCGCAGTCCTTTCATTCTTTTCATGGCATTTCATCACCTTTCTAAGTTCATGCGCCCCATTTATACCCATAGCCCCACACTGTTGTGATGTAGGTCGGGTTGGTGGCGTCATCCTCGATTTTGAGCCGAAGACGGCGGATGTTCACATCCACGATCTTCAATTCCCCTTCATACTCTCTGCCCCAAACGGCATTGAGGATATCCTCCCGGGACAGGGCTTTTCCGGGATTTTGCATAAACAGCTTGATAATAGCATACTCCACCTGGGTCAGACGAACACGGCTGCCCGCCTTTTCCAGGGTATGGTTGCGAATGTTCATCACAAAGGGCCCCTGTATCAGGATCTCGCTGGGGGCGGTCGTTTCTCCGCCCAGGCGGCGGTACAGCGCATCGATCCGGGCGGTCAGCTCCGCGGGAGAAAAGGGCTTTGTCACATAGTCGTCCGCACCGGTCATCAGACCTGTCACCTTATCCATTTCCTGGGTGCGGGCCGTGAGCATGATCACGCCCATCCGCTTATTGGTGGCACGGATGCGGCGGCAGACTTCAAAACCATCTATATCCGGCAGCATGATATCCAAAATCGCCACACCGATATCCGGGTTCTGCTGCAGCCGGTCCAGTGCCTCCTGCCCCGTTCCGGCCTCGATTACCTGGTAACCGGCCCGCTGCAAATTGATCACAACAAAGCTGCGGATATTAAATTCATCTTCCAGAACCAAAACTTTTTTCATGATGATCTCCCCTTATGTTCCTCCGTTGTTCCAGTCTTTCTGGATCAGATGGAATTGCTGCACCAGCGATTCCATTGTCATGTTATAGTCTGCCGATGCCACTTCCAAATGCGCGGCATAAACCGTTGATTCTGTGCGGTACAGCACGAACCGATTGTCCCGCAGGGCCATTTCCTCCCGCTGTTGCCCGGTCAGGGCATAGATGGTCAGCACCTTGGTCTCATTTGCCCCATCCACCACGGAAAACTCATAGCTATTGCCCCGCTGGGTCACACGCAGCTGCTCCACAGCCCAGGTATCGATATCCAGATACCAGCCGCCGAGAAAATTATGGTAGGTGTACATTTTTTCCACTGTCTCACCTGCGGCGTTCATGGAAAACCAGCGGATCATGTACTGGCTGTCCGCAGAATTACCGCCAACCAGTCCCACTTGGATCAGCTCCGGCAGCTCCGGAACACCGTCTTCATCGATATCCGTGGCGTACACATAATAATTGCGCAGCGTATCCACACTGGTGCCATGCTCCAAAGACAGGGAAACATTCTGGAACACTCCACCCACTTCCGTAAACACATCCGTAATAATGGCACTGCCGTTCACATCGCTGGCGATGTAGACCGCAGGCTCGCCGCCTTGCAGGTAGCTGACCATGATCCGCTTGATATTCTCCGGCGGCTGGGACATGGATGCCTCATTATGCCGCTGGACAGTGCCGCCGGACATGGAGTAAAGCTCCGCCACACCGTTTAATGTCGTGTCATCGCCGGGGCGCAGCACCAGCACTTCATCCCGGTCATTGTCATTTAGATCACAAACCACGATTTGGGTATAGCTGGCGCTCATCAGCTGCTCCACCCGCCCCTGGCTGAAACTGTAAACCGAAACGGAGCGCAGCACCTGGTCACTGACCTGACGGCCGACCACCAGCTCATAGCCCGGGCGATCATCGAACTGGACGTATTGCACCTGCTCGAAGGCTTTACCGTTGCTTTCGATGGTGGCCCGGAGGACATATTCATCCTCTTCCTTGTTAAAAATAAAGATCTTCAGGGGTTTTTCGTCATTGCCCTTGGCGAACAAAAGACATTCCATGTCCCCGTCCCCGTCCAGATCCATCATCTGCACCGTCTGGCAGTGGTCGCCGGAGATGGGGGCGCTGTAGGATAGCCCCGACATGGCCTTATTCACAGCGGTCTGCAAATTCAGAAAATCCTCCGACCGCTGGGGGATCTGGTATAACTGGTCCATGGTCTTCATGGCACAGCCGGACAGTACCAGCACCGCCAGGATCACCAGGCAAAAAAGTATTCTTCCACGCTTCATGGCAGCGCCTCCTCTCAGCTTGCTATTATAGCACATCTTTCCCCGCTTGCCTAGTTATTTCAGCACCACATTCTCTTCTCCCAGAAGATTTTTCAGCTCGTCGATCATCCGGCTGTCCAGAGATGCCTGGCTGCCCCGGCGGGTACGGTTATCCGCAAAGAACAGCACCACCGGCCACTCTCCCGGGAACATATTGATGATGGCCCTGACCTTGCGGTAGCGCTCATCCGACTCTGACTTTAGCTGTACATACAGCTTTCCGGTACTGATTTGGGGCATTTTCCGGGGTTGTGGTTCAGGCTTTGCTTCCGCCATAGCGGGTTGCTCCGCATAATCCGAAATGGGTCTTGCCCGGTTCACAACGATCTGGGGTTCCTTATCATCCCGGATGGAAAGCCTGCCCACGATCACCACCGGGGTATTTTCCCGCAGATAGCCACCGTATTGGCTCAGTACGTTGGAAAACGCCAGCATCTCAATGGATGCGGTATCATCCTCCACCGTCACATAGGCCATCATGGAATTGTTCCGGGTGGTCTTCATTTTCACCGTCTGGACAATACCCGCCACGCTGACGATGCTGTCATCCTGATAGGGGCACTCCTCCCCCATCAGCGTTCCAATGGGCACCACATGGGTGCCTTTCAGGCAGACACGGTAGTCATCCATGGGGTGGCCGGAGATGTAGATGCCCGTGGTCTCCTTTTCCATGGACATCAGATCCGCCCGGCTCATTTCCGGCAGGGACGGAATGGGGATGGCTGCTGCCTTGTCGTCATCCTCCAGCATGGCAAACAAGCCCATCTGTCCTTCCAGATTTTTCTTTCGGGAAGAGCTGACACTGTCCATCATGTTTTCGTACACCGCCAGCAGTTCGCTGCGATGGTGACCAAAGCCATCCATGGCGCCGCACTTGATGAAGTTTTCCACCGCCCGCTTATTCAGTTCTCCTTCTCCCATGCGCTGCAGGAAATCTTCCAGAGATTTGAACGGGCCGTCTGCATTGCGCTTGGCCACGATGCTGCGGATCAGGCCACGGCCCACATTTTTCACCGCACCCATGCCGAAGCGGATACTGTCTTGCTCCACCGTGAAGTGGTCATCGGAATGGTTGATATCCGGGGGCAGCACCGGGATGCCCAGCTCTTTACATTCGGCAATATAGCCGGAGATCTTGGTGGCGGAGTCCAGCACGGAAGTCATCAGCGCCGCCATATACTGCCGGGGATAGTGGCATTTGAGGTACGCCGTCTGGTAGGCGACCACCGCGTAGCACACGGCATGGGCCTTGTTAAAGGCGTAGTTAGCAAAGTCAACAATCTCGTCATAGATGGACTGGGCCACTGCTTCGCTGACACCCCGGGCAATACAGCCATCGATGTTCTGCTCTTTGTCACCGTAAACGAACGTTTTCCGCTCCGATTCGATGACCTTCATCTTCTTTTTGGAGATAGCACGGCGGATGTTATCAGCCTGGCCCATGGTATAGCCGCCCAAGCTCTGGAAAATAGCAATAACCTGCTCTTGGTAGACGATACAGCCATAGGTAACTTTCAGGATCGGTTCCAGCAAGGGGGTCTTATAGTGTACCTTCCGTGGGTCCAGCTTATTTGCAATAAAGGTGGGAATGGAGTCCATGGGGCCAGGGCGGTACAAAGCGACGATAGCCGTGATATCTTCAATGGAGCTTGCTTTCATGTTCATGCAAACACCGGTCATACCGGCGGACTCCAACTGGAACACGCCCTGGGTCTTGCCGTCGGTGAGCATCTTAAAAGTCTCCGGGTCATCATCCGGCACCGCATCCATGGAGAATGCCGGATCCAGCTTTTGGATCTGCTGTTCCGCATCCCGGATCACCGTCAGGTTCCGCAGACCCAGAAAGTCCATTTTCAGCAGGCCCAGCTCCTCGATGGTGGTCATGGTGTACTGGGTCACGATGGTATCATCGTTCTTGGAAAGGGGCACATAGGTATACACCGGATCTGCCGTAATGACCACGCCAGCCGCGTGGGTGGAGGTGTTCCGGGGCATTCCCTCCAGGCTCATGGCAGTGTCGATGAGGTTTTTCACCCGGTCATCCCCATCGTACATTTCCTTCAGCTTGGGGCTGACTTCCAGCGCTTCTTTCAAGGTGATGTGTGGGGTGCCGGGCACCAGCTTCGCCACCACATCCGTCTCCGCATAAGTAAAGTTCAGCGCACGGCCCACATCCCGGATAGCGCCTCGGGCAGCCATGGTACCGAAAGTGGCGATCTGGGCCACATGGTCTGTGCCATACTTGCGCATAACATACTCAATGACCTCACCCCGGCGCTCCTGGCAGAAGTCCGTATCAAAGTCGGGCATACTGACCCGCTCCGGGTTCAGGAACCGCTCGAAGATCAGAGCGTATTTCATGGGGTCCACTTCCGTGATGTGCATACAGTAGGCCACAATGGAGGCGGCACCAGAGCCACGGCCCGGGCCCACCGGGATCCCCTGCTCCTTGGCGTAGCGGATAAAATCCCACACGATCAGATAATAGTTCACATAGCCCATGCGGCTGATCACGCCGATCTCGTATTCCAGCCGGTCGGTGTATTCCTGGGGCGGATCCTGATAACGCTGGGCAAACCCGTCATAGCAGAGTTTGCGGAAATACTCCTCGTTGGTAAATCCCTCGGGCACCGGGAAGGCAGGCAGATGATATTCGTGGAACGTAAACTCCAAATTGCACATTTCGGCAATTTTTACGGTATTTCGAAAGGCTTCCTCACAGTTGGGGAACAATTGCCGCATTTCTTCTTCACTCTTGAGATAGAATTCCTCCGTCTCGAATTTCATGCGGTTTTCATCGTCCACGGTCTTGCCCGTCTGGATGCACAGAAGCACATCCTGCATGGCAGCATCTTCCTTGCGCAGATAGTGGGCATCGTTGGTGGCGATCAGGGGAAGACCTGTCTCCCGGGCGATGCGCATGATGCCCTGGTTCACCGCCACCTGCTCCTCAATGCCGTGATCCTGCAATTCCAGATAAAAATGCTCCGGTCCAAAGATCTGCGCCATCTTCAAGGCATATGCCTTGGCAGCGTCATAATCCTGCTCCATCAAAAACTGGGACACCGCACCGCCGAGGCAGGCGGATGTGGCAATCAAGCCCTCATGATACTGCTTCAAAAGGTCGATATCCACTCTGGGTTTGCCGTAAAAGCCGCTGGTAAAGGCTTCCGACACCATACGGCAGAGATTTTCGTAACCCCTGCGGTTTTCGCACAGCAGCACCATGTGGTAGGGGTCATTGTCCACACCGTGGACCCGGTCCTCCATCCGGCGGCGGGCCACATAGACCTCGCAGCCGATGATGGGCTTGATCCCGGCGGCCTTTGCCGCCTTGTAAAAATCGATGCAGCCGTACATCACCCCGTGGTCGGTGATGGCGATAGCAGTCTGCCCCAGCTCCTTCACCCGGTCCATAATGCCCGCGATCCGGCAAGCCCCGTCCAGAAGGCTGTATTCCGTATGGACATGAAGATGTACAAAACTCATTGGACAGCCTCCTTGGCAAATTTCACCATTTTTTTCAGCCGGTTATTCATAGCCGGCTTGGTGATGGGCGGATCCATCAGCGCTGCCAGCTCCGTCAGGGATGCTTCGGGATTTTTCTCCCTTGCTTCAATGGCCTGCTGCATTTTGGCGGGCAGCTGCTCCACCATCCCCCGGTCCCGGAGGATGCAGATGGCTGCCAGCTGCTCCTGTGCAGCCTCCACCACCTTGGATGTATTGGCATCGTCGCAATTGCAGCGGCGATTGACTTTATTGTTCAGTTCCTTTTCCAGTCTGACTTCCATGATGCCCATGGCCGCCAGGGGCGCACCCAGAAACGTGAGGAAATCGGAGATCTGTTCGCTTTGCTTGATGTACAGCACCTGACCGCCGCTGCGCTGGGCACTCTTGGGGTCAAAGCCCAAAATCTCCCGCATCAAGGCAAACGTCTCCCGGGCTACGCTTTGATGGGTGGTGGTCAGTTCCATATGGTAGCCCTTGGACGGGTCCGTCACGCTTCCCCCAGCCAGGAACGCCCCCCGAAGGAAAGACACCTTACAGCATTCCTCCTCCACCACCGGCAAGTTCACATGAAGGGCCAGCGTATCCCGGATGTCAAAGCCGTAGGTGTACATGATCTGCTGGATCTTCTCCGGATCGCTGATCTGAAACACCATTTTTCCACCAGCTTCCAGACTGGGAAAAAAATCGAAGCTGAGACCAAAGGCTTTTTTAAATAATTTGGGCAAATTCTGGGCAAATTCCCGGCTTTCCGTGATAATTTTGATCCCATCCGCCGTAAAACTGTTGCAAAACAGCAAAATACCGAAGCATTCCGCCACTGCACAGCATTTTTTCTGTGGAATAATCCGGCAGATTTCCGCCTTGGCGGTGCCGGAAAACGAGGTAGCCATCGCCTTTCCCTCCTGTTCTCTTTACCAGATGCGAACCTCCGGCTCCAACCGGATGCCGGACTTTTCATAGACGATGTCAGACACCCGTGTCAGCAGGGTCTTCACATCTTCCGCTGTAGCGCCGCCCAGATTGACGGCAAAGCCCGCGTGTTTCGTCGAAATTCCCGCGCCCCCAACGGTAAAACCCTTCAGCCCCGCCTGGTCAATCAGCGCCGCCGCATAGCCACCCACCGGTCGCTTGAACGCGGAACCCGCAGAGGGCAGCTCCAGAGGCTGTGAAGCGAAGCGTTTGCCCATCAGTTCTTTCATATAGCCCTTGATCTCGTCAACAGGCTTACTTGTCAGGGAAAATTCGGCGCTGATCACGATGCCCCCCACTTCTTCCAGGCGGCTGTGGCGGTAGGAAAAGCCCATCTCCGCTCCGGTGTAGGTTGTCACCGTTCCGTTTTCATCCATCACATCCACGCTTTTGCAAACCTGGCAGATCTCCCCGCCGTAGGCCCCGGCGTTCATGTACACGCCGCCACCCACCGTACCGGGAATCCCATGGGCAAACTCCAACCCGGAAAGGCCCAGATTGGCAGCAAAAATCGCCGCTCTGGTCATGGTCACGCCAGCGGATACACGGATCGTCTGTGCATCCACCTGTTCCATACCATCCAGCGCATCTTTCAGGCAGATGACCATGCCTTTCATCCCCTCATCCGGGGCAAGGACATTGGTGCCCGCACCCAAAATGGCGGGCTTCACCCCAACATCCCTGCAAAAGCGCAGCAGTTGGGCAAGTTCCCGGGCGGACTTCGGCAGTGCCATCACTTCTGCGTTTCCACCGATGCGGAAAGAAGTATGCTTTGCCATGGGTTCCTCAAAACGCAGTTCAATTTCAGGTAAGAAAGCGGCGGATTGCCGCTGAAAATCAGTTAATTCCGTCATAAACGCCTCCGGGTGTATGATGATATTCAGTATACCACACAACCCTCTGTTTTGCAATCATCCGGTGTATGAATTTTCTGTAACCTTCTCGTTTACGAACATCTGTTTTTATTTTAACATACCATTTCCAACAAGTCAAGAAAAACCGGCAGGATCTTCCTGCCGGTTCGAACGCTGCAAAAAAGCCCGGCTAAGCCGGGCTTTTCAGCATAAACTTTTACTTTTCGACAATCTCCAGGATCTCCATGGGGCAGGCCTTGACACAGATACCGCAGGCAATGCACTTGGAAGCGGGGTTGCCTTCCTTCAGAACCATGACCTTCATGGGGCACACTTCCACGCACTTACCGCAGGAAACGCACAGCTTCTTGTTGATCATGTACATACCGGTCTTGGGATTCTGAGTAATGGCACCGTGCTCGCAAGCCTTCATGCACTTGCCGCACTGGATGCAGGTCATGGGCTTGGCCTCATTACCCTTTGCAACGATCTGGATGCAGGAATATTCAGGATCGGACTCCTTGTAGAATGCCTGGGAACAAGCCTGGGCACACTGCAGACAAGCCATGCACTCCGTACCCTTTTTAACCACGAGCTTCTTCATGATGAGAATTCTCCTTTATGTAATCTTATTCGTGTCTATTATAATGCCTTTGAGCGAAAATAGCAACCATCAATTTGCCATATTTTTGAAAAATACCTTTCTGGTCACATTTTCCTGTCTAAATCCGTCTCATTCAGCCATACTAGCACTGCAAACGGAAAATTAGGAGGGAAAACCATGAAGAAATTTGCAATTTTCACATTATGTCTGGTGCTTTGCGGTGTCCTCTTTGGGGGCTGCCGTCGGAATGTGGGCACGGATACCAGCGAAATGACCACCATGCCCACCACGCAACCCACGACCGCTGCCACCACAGAAGCAACAACCATGCCCAGCATCATGCCTACCGTTCCCATGCCCTCTGGTGACATGACCGGCAGCACGGACGATTTTATCGACGGAACCGCCGATGCGGCTCCCGGTCCCCGGGGCCCCATGGCTGACCGCCCGGTGCGGCATTAATAGGCCAGGCATTGCCTGGCCTACATAGTCAAAGGATGGTCACATACCGCAATATGTTCTTTTTCAGCCGTTCGGCGGACTGGGCCGCCAGATCCAGATAGTCCGTACCGTCGCTTCCCTCAACCTTTTTCCAAACAGAAGTGATTTCCGGGCCAACGGACACGATAGCGCCGTAACCGAATCGATCAAAAGCATAGCTGCAATTCTTGGCGTTGCCGCTGGGATAATCCAGTCCGTCCACCAGCAGGAACATCCGGCTGTACTGGCTGCGCAGAGTGCGCAATCCCTCCGGGTATCCCGCACTGACTGCGGCGCAGATCCGGGAATAGCCGCATTTGGTAAAAATCGGTTCCCCGAACCGATTCACCAGCTCCGCTGCCGCACCCTGGACCAAACGCTTACCGGATAGCAGGTCCTGCAATTCCGATGCGGACTTATTTGGAGAACGCACCGCTACAAACAGATCCTTCTGGCCCTCGACGCAGTAAGGCAGGAACGGGCGGATGGCATCACTACCAATGTAAGGGCTGATGAGCAAACCGTCGCAGCAATAGTCTTCCCCACCGAAGATGGTATCAGCCGCCCGCTGGGCGCTCCAGGGCGTAAGCATCTGGGGCCCATCCAGCAGAACATAAAAATGGGCGTTCTTTGCCTGTTTCATAAGCTTGCGCAATTCCGGCAGGCCACCATCCAGCAAGGCAAATTCGTCAAAATTGAACCGCACCGCGGCGGCTTTGCCCTCCAGAGCCATCAGCACTTCCCTGCAGAAGCGGAAATAGGCCTGTGCGTAATTCCCCTCCTGTTCCAACAGGTGGGGCGGCAGCCGCTCCGGCTGGGTGGAAAGATCAACCATCAGCGGACATTTCAGTTTACGGATCTTTTCATGGAGTACATCAATGGACATGGCTTTTCCTCCCGGTTCTCTTTTTTCCTTAGTATAACACAAATCCGTCCCCATTCAAAGGTTTTTTCTT
>CAZVAB010000011.1:0-17533 GCA_964625045.1 uncultured Oscillospiraceae bacterium
AGATGCGGCAGCAAGTACCAGCCTCGCCGAAGCCGCAGTGAGGAGTCTGGTTCTTAACACGCTGCTGCCAGGTGTCAGCGCCGACCTTGTTCGCTGTTTCCAACAAAGCGTTGGTAGCGGCTTCCATCTCCTCGACGGTTGTAGTGAATGCCCAATCCTTCAATTTGATTTCCTCCTATATGCAAAAATACTGTACCGATACGCCTTCGCGCATCGGGCGCATAGTGTATCGATAATATTGTACTAATATAATCGTCGATTGTCAATTGTGCATTTGTCCACAAAATTTGAAAAAATTTTTTATCCCCCTCGGGGGGATTTTAGATATTTTCATGGATTTGTGTAGAATATTCCAGTAATAAAGATTTTCTTCTGCATTTCGCTCCCTAAAAATAGTGATTTTTCGGCACAAAAGTTTACGCCTTTATCCCTTTCCGCAAGAAAAAAAGTGCGGCGCAAATTGCGCCGCACTTGCTATTTTGTTCATGCGCCGGCGTAAAGTGCCAGCACCACGAAGGATGCGCCGATGCACACAGCCGCGCTGATCAGCAGAAAGCCGTAGCCCTCCACTTTTTTCTCCCGCCGCTGCTCTACATACTCCCGGTAGCTGTCCGGCAGGCGCTTTTCAGCGGGCATGATCCACTGCACCAGCCAGCGCATACCATAGGAGATGGTATCCAGACCGCCTGCATTGGAGACCCAGATCATGGTCCCCGCAGCCAGCATCATCATACCCGGAACCCACAGGATATCGCAGATCCAGTGATACCACTGGGCAGCCGTAGCGCCTTCCAATTCCTGTCCGCTCAAATATACCGCGCCGAACAGGAGCACCGCAAGGAGGCAGCCGCCGTATTTCAGCAGTCGCTTCCGGTTCACAGGCCCAGCTCCTTCAGGTACTTGGCAGCCTCTTCGTCGTTGCAGTGAACGAAGTGACCGGGCTTCAGCTCCCGCAGAGAGGGCTTATCCACGCTGTAATCGTGCTCCGCCAGAGGCTTATACTCAATTCTCTTCCGTGCCTTTTCCGCATGGGGGTCAGGCAGGGGGATCGCAGAGAGCAGACTTCTGGTGTAGGGGTGCAGGGGGTGGGCAAACAACTCGTCAGAGCTTGCCAGCTCCACCATGTTGCCGAAGTACATCACGCCGATGCGGTCGGAGAAATACTTGACAACGCTCAAGTCATGGGCGATGAACAGAATGGTCAGGCCCAGCTTATCCCGCAGTTCGTTGAGCAGGTTGATGACCTGCGCCTGGATGGAAACGTCCAGAGCGGAGATGGGCTCGTCAGCGATCAGCAGTTCGGGGTTCATAATGACCGCCCGGGCGATGCCGATACGCTGGCGCTGACCGCCGGAGAATTCGTGGGGATAGCGGGTCGCGTGCTCCCGCACCAGACCGACCAGTTCCAGGATCTCGTAGACCTTTTCGTCGATATAGTCCTTATCCTTGATGCCGTTGATGACCAGACCCTCTGCGATGATCTCCTTGACCGTCATACGGGGGTTCAAGGAAGCGATGGGGTCCTGGAAGATCATCTGGATCTGAGTGACCAGGCGGCTCTTCTTCGCCACACGCAGGTCGTTCTTATACTGCTTTTGCAGCTTGGTCAGATCTTCACCCTTGGCATTGGCGATCTTCGGCTCATACTCTGCCTTGACTTGCGCCGCAAGGGCCTTGGCGTATTCCTTATCGGTGTTGTTGTGGTCGAACTCCGCCTTCTTGATCTCCTCTTTCAGCTGGGCGATCCGCTCCTTGCAGGCAGCGATCCGCTCCGCGGCATCCGCAGGCTCTTCCTTCTGCAGGCGGGCGATCACGTCCTTCTGGCCCTTGATCTCATCCCGGTAGGACTTGGTACCGGCGGCAATCCGCTGGCCCTTGAAGTAAATGCTGCCGGAGGTGATGTCATAGATCTTGATGATGGAGCGGCCGGTGGTGGTCTTACCGCAGCCGCTTTCGCCCACCAGGCCGAACACTTCGCCCTTTTTAATATCAAAGCTCACATTGTCAACCGCTTTGGTGGGGCCGAAGTACTGACACAGGTGCTCCACACGCAGCAATGTTTCGTTGTTATTGCTCATTGGATACACCTCCAGTCTGCTTCTTCATTCTTGCGATACGGTCCGTGATGACCTTGGGCACTTCCACCTTGGGTGCATCAGGATGCAGCAGCCAGGTAGCGGCCTTGTGGGTTTCGGTGATGTCAAACAGCGGCGGCTCCTGCTCGAAGTCGATCTGCATGGCATACTTGTTCCGGTCCGCAAAAGCGTCACCCACAGGGGGATAGATCATATTGGGGGGCGTGCCGGGGATGGCATCCAGCTTCTCCTTGGTGTCCAGGTCGGGCATGGAGGACAGCAGCGCCCAGGTATAGGGATGGCGGGGATCATAGAAGATCTCGTCGGCAGTACCGTATTCCACGATCTTACCGGCATACATAACGGCGATATCGTCCGCCATGTTTGCCACAACACCCAGGTCATGGGTGATGAAGATAACGGACAGATTCCGCTCCCGCTTCAGGTTGTTGATCAGCTCCAGGATCTGAGCCTGGATGGTCACGTCCAGTGCAGTGGTGGGCTCGTCACAGATCAGGATCTCCGGGTCAGCGGAGAGGGCAATGGCAATGACGATTCTCTGGCGCATACCGCCGGAGAACTCGAAGGGATACTGGTTGTAGCGCATCCGGGGCTCCGCGATGCCAACCTCCTCCATCAGCTTGATGGCCTTTTCCTTGGCAATGGCACGGTTGACCTTGTAGACCACCTTTGAAGCCAGTTCCTTCATGTGGTCGATGATGCCAACGCTCCGCTCCTGGAAGTCCACAGACACGGCACCGGCGATATAGCTGTCATAATTATCCACCAGGCGGTTGATGATGGACAGGATCTCTTCCCGGGACTCTTCCATATCGAAGATGACCTTGGGTGCGACCTTCCACTCCACCTGCTTGCCCTTTGCAACCAGCTTATCATGCTTCCTGGTCTGCTTCTCGAAGCGCTTCTCTTCCTTGGGGTTGTGCTCCAAGTGCATGAAGTATTTTTCGATGGCGCTGTCCAGGGCGCTTTCAAAGGTATATGCCACGCTGTCCTTCTTGATCTCCAGAGGATCGATGGTGGCCTTGACCTTGACGGACAGCTCCTTTGCGTAGCGCATGGCGCTCTTCTTGTCGAAATCGCCGGAGAAGTATGCCTTGGCCTGGGAAAGATCGTCCAGCAGGGCCTTCTTCTTGGTCAGCGCATCGTTGAAGGACCGCTCCACGGCCTTGCGCTCCACCTGGAGGAACTCCTTCATGAAGTTCTCATCCAGATATTTCAGGCACATTTCGTTCAGCTCTGCCACGTCCTTACCAGCCAGCTGCTCGTTGGGGTGGTGCAGGGCATAGAAGCCGATACGGAAGAAATTGGGCCGGGGCTGGGCAGTCATCTTTTTCAGCAGCTCCGCCAGAGTCTTGAGCTTGTTTTCCAACTCGGCGGGCAGTTCCACATCCTTGCTCTTATAAGCATTGCGGGCAGCACGTAGGTCAGTCTGCATCTGCTTCAGCATCTCGCTGTCCCGGGCGGTAAAGAAGGGGTCATTGATCTGGGAGAGCTTACCGGCGAATTCCGCCAGGTTGTTCTTGACATCCAGATGCTGCTTCTTGCTCATCTTGAACAGGAAGTCTTCCACAGCCGCAGCCAGAAACTCCGCATTGGAGCAGGAATCGTTGTAGCTCTGTTCCAGCTGATTTGCCTTGATGCAGAACTTGTCAAACGTCTCGGTCAACTGCTTTGCCTGGGCGGCATTGCCGGTGACCAGAGTGATATTCTCCCGCAGAACATCCAGCAGTTTGTTGAAGCTCTTTCTGGCTTCCCGGCGGCTGGTCTTGTTCTTCAGCAGCATAGCTTCCGTGATCTGTCTGCCGATCTTGACGATGGGGTTCAGGCTGGACAGGGGGTCCTGGAAGATCATGGCGATCTTATCGCCACGGATGTTGTGGAACTCCTCTTCCGGGATCTTCAGCAGGTCCATGCCGTCATAGATGATCTCGCCGGACTCGGTGATGGCGTTGCCAGCCTGGATGCCCAGGATGGCCTTGGAGGTAACGGACTTGCCGGAACCGGATTCACCGACGATGGCCAGGGTCTTGCCCTTTTCCAGATCAAAGTTGATACCACGGACCGCCTGTACCTTACCGTTGCTGGTGCGGAAGGAGATACGCAGATCTTTTACATTCAAAATAGTATCCATTAGTCTTCCACTCCTCTCGTAGACGGATTAAAGGCATCCCGCAGGCCGTTGCCGAACAGGTTGAAGGAAATCATCATCAGTCCCAGGTACACGCTGGGCCACAGCATGGCATGGGGTGCGGAGGTAACGGCATCGTTGGCCTTGGACAGCAGCGTGCCCAGGGTGGTGCCGGCCACAGCGGTCAGGTCCATGATACCCAGGTAGGAGATAGAGGTCTCGGAGCTGATGACACTGGGGATGACCAGCGCACAACTGGTGATGATGGTGCCGATGGCGTTGGGGAAAACGTGCTTGAACATCAGCCGCCAGTCGGATGCGCCCAGAGTACGGGCTGCCATGACGAATTCCTGATTCTTATACCGGTAGAACTGCTTCCGGGTCAGGCTTGCCATACTAATCCAGCCGGTAAGCACGAATGCCATCAGGAACGCCACCAGCGGGCCTGTTTTCTGGGACAGATGCAGGTTGAACAGGGTAATGACCACCACGAAGGGCACGCCGGACAGGATATCGGTGATCCGGTCCATGGTCATATCGATGCGACCGCCGTAGTAGCCCTGGATAGCGCCGTAAATGGCACCGATGGTCAGGTTGATGGCGGAAACCAGGATTGCGAAGATCAGGGAGAACCGGGCACCGGCACCGATGGCGCAGAAGATATCCTGGCCCAGGCTGTTGGTACCCAGCAGATACTGGGGCTCAAAGCCGTACAGGTACTGATAGTAGTTGTAGTAGCACAGGCGCACATGGTTGGAGCTGCCCTTCTTGTAGGAATAGATATAGCTGCCGTCGTCGCCATCGATACGCAGGGAGTTGTAGGGAACAGCTTCCATTTCCTTGTTGGTGGAGTACTTGGGCACGAAGTTGCCATTCTTATCCAGCTTGGCAGCGCCGTTCTTATCCACAGCGTACCAGATGTTGGGATTGTCTGTGATATCGTTGATATCCTTGGACTCCACATAGGGGTAGATGACCTGGATGCCGGTCTTATCCTGCCAATCCATCAGGTCCTGAAGTTCCTCGTTGGACAGATTCTTGTTGATAATACCGGTCTCATAATAGCGGTTCACATTCAGGTCGTAAGTGGTACGGATGACGGTCTGGCCACGGTAAATGACCTCCACCTCATGAGTACCTTCAACGCCCAGCACCGGATCAAGACCGGTCTCCACAGCGATACCCTTCCAGTAGTTCACAGCAGCGTCATTCTGGCTGGAGTGGACCTTGCTGCCGTCCATAATGCCCAGATTCAGCTTTGCGATGCTGGGGATATAGGACGGATAGTTTCTGAAATAGATATCATTGTGGGCGCTGTTCATCACGTCATAGGGAGACAGGATGGGAGACAGGATGGCAAAAACCACCAGGAACAGCAGGATCCATGCCGCAATCACAGAAGACTTGTTCTTGCTGAAGCGGAGCATGGCATCCGCAAAGAAGCTGCGGGCCTTGGTTTCCAGCTTCTGGTCATGGAGCTGGGCATCCATCTGGACGAAGGAGAACTTCTCCTTCGGAATCATATCAATCTTGTTTTCTTTTCTCATTTCTTCGACCCCATTCTAATACGAGGATCAATAAAGCCGTAGCTGATATCGACCACAAGGCTGGCTACCAGACCGATGGCGGTATAGAAGCAGGTTGTGAGCATAAAGATCGGATAATCCTGGGCATTGATGGCACTGATGGTCAGGCCGCCCACGCCGGGGATGGAGAAAATGCTCTCAATGACCAGGGAGCCGCTCAGGATGCCAACGAACTGACCGAAGATTGCGGGCACGATGACCACGAAGCAGTTACGCAGTGCGTGGCGAACGGTTGCCTGAGTCTTGGTCAGGCCCTTGGTGCGGGCCAGGAGCATGAAATCGCTGGTGAGCACTTCCGTCAGTTCCGCACGGGTGGTGCGGGTAAAGCCGGCGATGGTGCCAAAGGCAAGGCTCATCACCGCAGGGATCATACTTTTAAACATGGCCAAGCTGAACCAGTCCGTTCCGTCCTTCATAAGGAACGGGAACCACTCCAGCTTATAGCAGAACACATACTGGATAATAAAGGCGTAAACGAAGCTGGGCACCGAAATGACCACCATGGTCAGCGTGGAAATGGCATAGTCCACCCAGGTATTCTTCTTCAATGCGGCAAAAACGCCCAGGGCAATACCGATGGGGATACTCACCAGAATGGAATACAGGTTGACAATGACGGTTGCGGGCAGCTTCTTGACAAACAGCTCCAGAACATCCTGACCGAAATACAGCTTATCACTGATGCCCCAGTCAAACTTGGTGACAAGATCTCTCATGAAAATGCCAAACTGCACCATATAGGGCTTATTATAGCCCAGGGCTTCCCGGCGGGCTTCAATGACCGCAGTATGGGGATCTCCGGGAGGCAGGGGTGCCGGGGGCAGCATCCGAATCAGAACGAAACACATACAAGTGATCACCAAAAAGACGATCAGCATGTAAAAAATTCTTTGCATCGTGTATTTGAACATAAATACCCTCCTTGCAAGTAAAGATGAAATAAGAACACATGCCGCAGGTTATCTGCGGCGGTCAACAGGTGAGGAATGGCTTTGACCCTTCCGGTCATCCGTTATTACCGAAACGGTCAAGGCCGTTCCTAACACTGAACTCTGCCGGTTTTCCCAAAAGTGACAAAAACCGATAGATACAGGCCAACTCTAGCGGGGATAAACCCCGCTAGAGTTGTTGTGATTTGCTTTTGCGGATCAGATCCGCTTGTGAAGCATTAGTACTTCAGCTCGCCGCCCTGCTCCTTAACGTAAGCAGCCCAGGCAACATCGTCGTAGTTATACTTCATGTAAGCGATACCGCCGCGGCCCAGGATGCCGTTGTACTCTTCAACGACATAGTAGACCTGCTGAGACAGGAGGCTCATGCCTGCGTTCTGCAGGATGGGCAGGTAGTCGTAAGTCTCCAGGATCTTGCCTTCGAAAGCAGCCAGGATGGTCAGACGGACCTTGATATCAGCATTGCCATCGCCGAAGTTGTAGTCGGTGCCCTTGACGGTAACGGTAACACCGTTCAGAGCGTCGGACCACTGGGTCAGGTTCATGGTGATGTCCTTGCCGTCGATGTTAACAGTCATGTCAACGCTTTCGGGGTCGAACCAACCAGCGTCATAAGCGTTGCTGGGGTTGACGTACAGGTCGGTCAGAGAGAAGGGGTTCATACGAGAGCCCTGCCAGCCAGCCAGAGCGGTGTCGGCCAGGCCGTTCTTCAGCTTGTCGGACCACTGGTTGCCGTAGTTAGCGGACATGGTGAACTGGATCTTACCCTCAAAACCGGTGCCCTTGGTGACCTTTGCCACTTCGGAGTTCAGGTAGTTGATGGTGGTGGTCATGAAGTCGTTGACATCACCGGACATTGCGTACTCGATGGTAACGGTCTGGTCGGAGATACCGTCGTTGTTGGTATCGGTGATGTAGCCCAGATTCAGAGCTTCCTTGTAAGCTTCCTGGAACAGCTTTGCAGCAGTTTCGGGGTCGTAACCGGTGATGGATGCAACAGCGTCATCCAGAGTGGGGTACTTGGAAACATCCACGGAGTAGAAGTCACACAGGACCTTCTTAGCCTCGTCGGTGTCACGGTACTTTGCGCCGGTGTCGGGATCGTAGATGTAGGTGTTACCGATGATGCCGTAGCCGCCTGTACGAGAGGGAGAAACGTTTGCAGCAAATGCTTCTCTGTCGTAGGTGATGGCCATAGCCTTACGGAAGTTCAGCAGAGTCATGGACTCCAGGTCGGTGGTGGACTTGTCGAAGTCAGCAGCGCTCTCACGGCTCTTGATGGACTCCATGTGACCGTTCAGGATCAGGAAGAAGATGGTGTCAGCGGGAGTTGCGTAGCAGTACTCGGAGTTACGGTAGGTTGCGAAGTCAGCGGACTGCAGGCCGTAGCTCATCAGCTCGCCCTTCAGGAACATCATCTTGGCAGTGTCAGCCTTGGCGATCTCCTGGCAGTAGATGTCGGTGGTCTGGTACATGGTGTAGGTCTTGCCATCCTCGGGGTCAACATAGTCGTGCTGACCGTCGGTGTAGCCGTACCAGTTCTCGTTCTTGGTGAAGCGCATTGCCTTATCCTGCTGGAAAGAGGTCATGATGTAAGGACCGTAAGAGCAGGTGGTCTCAGCGCTGGTGTTGTAGGTAGAGCTCCAAACGCCGTTGCTCTCCTTCAGGTTAGCCTCGTACAGGTCGGTCTTGACCAGCCAGTTGGAGGTCAGGGAGTACAGCAGGTAGAAGCCGGACAGGGACTTATCCAGGACCAGGGTGATCTCGTACTCGCCGGAAGCGAAGATACCCACGGAATCCATGGTGTAGTTCTCATTGTAGTCTTCGTTGGCAACAGTCTTGTACAGGCTGTAAGCGCCGGCCTGGAAGTATGCAGCGTAGTTATCCCACAGCATCTTGCCGGAGAAAGCGTCGTTCTGAGCTTCGCCGTAAACGGTCTCGTCAGTGATCTTCACATACTGCGGGCACTCGTTGCCGTCCTTATCGGTGTAGCCGGTGGCGCCCCAGAAGGTCCAGCAGTCGATGTAGACATCCTTGCCTTCAGCGATCATGGTTTCAGCAGCAGCCCAGCCGCAGACCTGGAACAGTTCCTTGGTCAGAGCCTTGTTGTACTTTTCAGCACCGGCAATGGACAGGGTAGCAGAACCGTAGTAGTCGGAAGCGCGATAGTTCAGCAGGCGGGGATCCAGCAGGTACTCCATGGACTTGACATAGTCCTCAGCCTTGATGGAGGTGCCATCCTGCCAGGTTGCCTTGGGGTTCAGGGCGATGGTGTAAGCGTAACCGGATTTTGCGCTTGCGGGGATGCCATACTGGGGATGGCTTGCCTTGATCTTCTCGGTCACATCCACAGGCTCGGAAGCAGCCATTTCGGGAACGATGACGTAGGTAGAGAAGTCATCAAAACCTTCGGCGGGGTGCAGCTCATCGTTGAAGATGAAGCTGTAGAAGCCGGCAGCGATGAAGTCGATGGGGTAGGAGTCATCGCTGGTCTGATAGGTGTGCGGGTTCCAGTTGGAAGCCAGACTGCTCACCCAGTCATTGTAAGTATAAGTGGATGCAGCGGTGCTTCCGGTGGAACCGACGGTTGCGGAAGTATCGCTAGGGGTTGTTTCAGCAGGAGTGCAGCCGGCGAAAACAGACACCAGCATCAGAACTGCCAAAACGAGAGATAAGATCTTCTTCATTTTCTTTTCCTCCTTAAAATCCTATTTATTCATGCTTTCACGCGTTTTGCTTTGCTTCACGAATAAATGTGACCTTATTGTACTACGCCGACCCCGACTTGTCAATAGAAATTTGCAATTTTATGCAAGTTTTTCATTTTCCACAAGTTAACAACATTTTGTTAACATCTGTCTTTCTCCAGCACTACATATTGACAATTTCTTCAAGTTTTTCATTCTTCGTGGACACAAGTTCTCATTCGGAAGTACAAAGCGGTCAGTTTTAAATTACCATGCAGATTTTTTTCGACATTTTTCCAAATATTCCCTGGTTAGTCCGCCTTGAAAGTACAAATACCACGCATGAGTGTTCGTATGGCGCACTACACTCCGTATTTTTATGCGCATACTTATTCATTCCTTGCATTTTCTCCCTTTTTCACCCCTCCCGGTCATTTTTTTGCCCGCAGCCATTGCAACCATCCGGCAAATTTGCTACAATAAATAACATCTTATGAAAAGAAGGTGCGCCATGAACCGCAAGGAAGATCATATCGCTGTTTTTGACTCCGGCGTGGGCGGCATCAGTGTGCTGCGGCAGCTGCGCCGCATTCTCCCCCAGGAGCGTTTTCTCTATTTTGGCGACTCCGCCAACGCCCCTTACGGCACCCGCCCCACGGCCCAGGTGCAGGAACTGACCCTGGCTGCCGCCGAACTTCTGCTGCGCCACCCGGTTAAAGCCCTGGTGGTGGCCTGCAACACCGCCACCGCCGCCGCCATCGGCACGCTGCGGGAAAAATACCCCGATCTGATCATCGTGGGCATCGAGCCGGCGCTGAAGCTAGCGGCGGATCACTTCCCCGGCGGGCGCATCGGTGTCATGGCCACCGCCGTGACCCTGCGGGAGGAGAAATTCGACCTGCTGCTTCACCGCTTCGGAGAAGGCAGCACCGTCTCCAAGATCCCCGCCCCGGGCCTTGTGGAGCTGGTGGAAGCGGGTAAGGCAAATTTCCCGGAAGTGGAAGACCTGCTCCGGCAGGTGCTCACCCCCTACATTGGGCGGCTGGACGCACTGGTGCTGGGCTGCACCCACTATCCCTTCGCCGCCCGGCCCATCCGAAAGATCCTCGGCCCCCGGGTCCAGCTTCTGGACGGTGGAGAAGGCACCGCCCGGGAGACCCGGCGGCGGCTGGAGCTGGCAGGTCTTTTGTCCGACGGCAATGGCTCCGTCACCTGGCTGAACAGTGCTGACGACCCCGCCATCCTCCAGCTATGCCAGTCTCTTTTGACCCAACCGTAAGGAGGTATTCTATATTATATGTATAATGAGACCGCTTATGTGCTTGGCTCCCAGCGCAGCTGCATCCGGGAACTGTTTGAGTATGGCTGCCAGCGGGCCGCTGTGGTGGGCCGGGAGAATGTCTTCGATTTTTCCCTGGGCAACCCCTCCATCCCCGCACCGCCGGAGGTAGACGATGCCATTCGGGCCATTCTGACGGAATGTGACCCGCTGGAGGTTCACGGCTACACCTCCGCCGTGGGGGACCTTGCCCCCCGGCAGGCCATTGCCGACGACCTGAACCGCCGTTTTGGCGCTGCCATCCGCCCCCAGGAGCTGATGCTCACCTGCGGTGCGGCCCCGGCACTGGTGTCCGTTTTCAAAGCGCTGGCCACGGAAACCGCTGAAATTCTGGCCATTGCCCCCTTTTTCCCGGAATACCGGCCCTTTGTGGAGAACAGCGGCGCTTCCTTCGGTGTGATCCCCCCGGACATCCCGGATTTCCAGATCCCCCTGGACGTTCTGGAAAAGCGGCTGACGGAAAACACCGCCGCCCTCATCATCAACTCCCCCAACAATCCCTCCGGTGTGGTCTACACCCGGCAGACATTGGAAAGGCTCGCCGCCCTGCTGACGGAAAAAGCCCGGCAATTTGGTCATCCTATTTATATTGTATCGGATGAGCCTTACCGGGAGCTGGTGTATGATGGCGTGGAAGTTCCCTTCCTGCCCGCCATCTACCCGGATACCATCGTGTGCTATTCCTATTCCAAGTCCCTGTCCCTACCCGGGGAGCGGATCGGCTATGTGTACGTCCCCGCCCAAGCGGCGGACAGTGCCGCCCTTTACGCCGCCATCGCCGGAGCCGCCCGGGCGGCAGGCCATGTGTGCGCCCCCAGCCTGTGGCAGAAGGTCATCGCCCGGTGCGCCCATCTGCGCCCGGCTCTGGACCGGTATGACCGCAACCGCCGTCTATTATATGAAGGGCTTACCGCCTGCGGTTACACCGTGGCAAAGCCGGATGGCGCATTCTATCTGCTTGTAAAAGCCCCCGGGGGCGATGCCAAAGCATTTTCCCAAAAGGCAAAAGCGCTGGATCTATTGCTGGTGCCCGGGGACGATTTCGGCTGTCCCGGTTACTTCCGGGTGTGCTACTGCGTGGAGCAGGACATGATCCGCCGGAGCATTCCGCTGTTTCAGTCGTTAATTCGATAAAAAATCATCGATATTTTGCAAAAAGGTATTTACTTTTTCTTCCAGATGGTGTATGATAGCCCCGAAACAGAGTAGGAGACCCTGCGTGAAGTGCTGCCAAAATGGGGAGTTGTCTGGCAGACGAAGGACACCGCGTCCGCGATAAGGTTTCCGCACCCGCTGCCCATAATGGAATTCTTCCTTTATGAGAGGCGATACTCAGTCAGGCGAAGGCTTGGCGATGAACGCTGCCTTTCCCTGCTGTCTTCGTGTGTAAAAGCTTTGTTCCCCAACGGTTTTCGTTGGGGAGCTTTTTGCGCACAAAGGTTGCCGGGGTCAGTGCAAACCGCCCAAATGCTGTCGCACCATCAAAAGGAGGATATTTTTATGCCCAGAACACAAAAAAGCACCGCTCTCTACCCCAATCCCTTTTCCAAAGGCTATTGGCGTGATGCCGCCGCAGAACTGAAAAGCACCAAGACCCTGGTCATCGCCGCACTGATGATCGCCCTGCGGGTGGCCACCAAAGGTCTCGCCGTGCCCATCGCTCCGGGCCTGCGGCTGTTCAGTGTCGCCAGCTTCATCAATATGCTCGGCTCCATGATCATCGGCCCTGTAATGGCCATTCCCGCCGCCATTTTGTCCGACTTTTTGGGCGTTTTGATTTGGGAGGGACTTGGTTCCTACTTTTTCCCCTATGTTTTCCAGGAAATCGGCAGTTCCCTGATCTGGGCGCTGCTGCTGTACCGGCAGAAGCCCACCACCTGGCGGGTGATGCTGGGCAGACTGTCCATTTGCCTGATCGTGAACATCGTGCTGGGTGTCAGCATCGATATGTTGTACCAGAGTTTCTACTACGGTCAGTCCACCGTGGTGCTGACCCTGCCCCGCATCCTAAAAAACACGTTCATGTTCCCCATCGAGACCGTGGCCCTGACCTTCTTCCTGAGTCTGCTGGTGCCCATCACCAACCGCATGGGGCTGACTTACAGCGGCGGCACTGCCAAGGAAAGTCTGGGCTTCGGCAAAAAGCAGATCATCATTTTGTTCCTGCTGTTCCTGATCGGCGTTGGCTGCGTGTTCTGCTACCTGACCTACTACTACCAGAATACCTCCCTGTCCTCTTCCTACACCACCGAAGAGCGCATTTCCCACAATCAGGAAATGCTCACCCACCTGCAGGACGAGGGGGATGATTACGACCGGGGCAACTACATCACCATCGTGGACTCCGCCAAGAAGGAATTTCTGGGCAAGGAGATCACCTACACCGTCTCTATTTACAGCTATGAGGAAATGACCGAGGATCAGATCTCCGGCGCCTGGAAGCTGTCCAAATCCGGTCCCACCAAGAAAGATTACAAAGATCTTCTGACCAAGGTAGCCACCGCCAAGATCATCGTCAACGAAGACAGCGGCGAAGTGGTCTCCTGTGCGGTGTCTCCGGTAAAGTAAATTGACTTTTTCCGAAAGTGCATATATAATGTAAGAAAAACTGCAAAGGAGCCTTTGTTATGCACATCGATCACGATCATGTCGCCGGTCATACCCATGACCACGAACATTCTCACACCCATACCCACGAGCACACCCACGACGGTGTGACCCACACCCATGAGCACGCCCATGCCCACGAGCATGGTCACGAGCATCCCCACGACCACGATCATCTTCATGCCGAGGGCATGGAACACACCCACTCCCACGACTGCGGCGGTCACTGCCACAGCTGCGAGAACCAGTGCGAGCACACCCCCATGGAGGAGCTGACTGCCCTGATGAAGTACATGGTGGGCCACAATGCCGCCCATGCCAAGGAGCTGGCAGATCTGGCTGCCCAGCTGGAAAAGATCGGCAATCACACCGCTTACGAGCAGGTGATGGCCGCCGTGTCCGACTTTGAAAAGGGCAATATGCGCCTGAGCGTGGTGCTGTCCTCTCTGGGCTAAGGAGGGATCCCCATGTGCCTTTCCACTGTTTATAAGAACACCAAGACTGAGGATACCGTGATCATGCGCAATGTCATGCGCATCGAGTGCCAGGATGGCTGTGTCATTCTCACCGATCTGATGGAGTGCAGCGTTTCCATTGAGGGGCAGCTGGTTTCCGCCAATCTGGTGGACGGCTACGTCATCGTCAAGTCCGCATAAGCAACGCCCCCGGAGATCCGCAGATCTTCGGGGGATTTTTTCGAGGTGATGTGATGAAACCTTCTGTTTTTTGCCGTTTCTGCGCAGGTTTCCTGCTTCTTCTCCTGCTTTTTACCGGCTGTGCCGGTGATATCCACCCCACGCAGACTCCCACGGAAACCGCATCCGTGTTCTCCCCCACGGTGGCCCCGCCGGAAACAGCCCCTTCCGCCTCCACCGTCCCGGAGCAAACCATACCCGAAACAGTTCCTGAAACCACCATGCCTGAAACGGTTCCCGAAACCACAGTTCCAGAAGATACCCAGCCCAGCCCACCGCTGGTGGTCATCGATGCGGGGCATCAGGGCAGGGGCAACAGCGAAAAAGAGCCCATCGGCCCAGGCTCCACCGAACTGAAAGCCAAAGTCGCCAGTGGCACCAGCGGCACAGCCACCGGGATCCCGGAATATCAGCTGACCCTGGAAGTGGCCCTGAAGCTCCAGGCGGAGCTGGAAAGCCGGGGCTACCGGGTTCTGATGATCCGCACTACCCACGATGTGGATATCAGCAATGCCGAGCGGGCCATGATGGCAAACGAGGCCCAGGCCGATGCCTTTATCCGCATCCACGCCAACGGCTCTTCCGACCCAGCCGTCAATGGGGCCATGACCATCTGTCAAACGAAAAACAACCCCTACAACGCCGCCCTGTACGAAAAGAGCAAAGCCCTCTCCGCCGCCGTTCTGGATGCACTGACCGCCTCCGCCGGATGCCGCAAGCAGTGGGTCTGGGAGACGGACACCATGAGCGGCATCAACTGGTGTCAAGTCCCGGTGACCATTGTGGAAATGGGCTATATGAGCAATCCCCAGGAGGACCTGCTGATGGCAACCCCGGACTATCAGCACAAACTTGCCGCCGGCATTGCCGATGGTCTGGACCTCTATTTTGGCAGAAATTAACACATAAGGCGCACCTTTCGGTGCGCCTTAGTGCGTCAAAAAGCACCTTCCCTTGGCTCCCCCCTTGGGGGGAGCTGGCCGAAATCTTTGATTTCGGTCTGAGAGGGCAAAAATTCCCCTCTCCGTCATGGCAAACGCCGTGACACCTCTCCCAAAGGGAGAGGCAAGGCGTACACCAGTGCATAAGCAACCGGTCTTTGACCGTCTTAGGCGCACCTTTCGGTGCGCCTTTTCCTTATTCTACCGGGTTTTCGCCGCCCTGCTTGGGCTTACGGCGATAGTTGGGACGGCGGCGGCGATGATTGCCGCCGTTTTTCTTTGCCTCCGGGGCATCGGAAGCCTCCTCTTTCTTGGGCTGCTCCTTGGGGGCTTCTGCCTTCACACGCTCCTGCTTTGGCTCCGCCTTGGGCATTTCCTCACGGGCCGGGACATTCTCCCCCTTGCGGTTTCGGTTGCGGTTGCGCCGAGAGCGCTTGGGCTTATCTCCGATCTCCTGCTCCGCTGCCATTTCCTGGTCCGCAGGCTCCACCACCGCTTCGCTGCTGTAGCGGAACTTGATGGGATCCAGGAACACCTGCTCCTGGGGTTCTTCCCGGCGCTGGCGCTTGCCGCTGCCGGAGATGGGAGCCAGATCCGCCGGAATGGGCGGGTCGTTTTTCTTTGCCTTGCCGCTGCGCAGAACGGCGATCTCGTCATTATGGAAGCTGGTGATGGTCTCCGGCTGATCTTCCATGCGCACCTTCACCCGCTGGCGCAGCAGATCCACCTCCACGATGGTGCCGCGGCCCTCCGGGGTGTCCACAAAGGACTCTGCTTTCGGGGCACTGCGCAGCAGATCTTCATAGGCTTCCTGCTCATATTTCAGGCAGCACATCAGCCGCCCGCAGGTGCCGGAGATCTTCACCGGGTTCAGGCTCAAGTTCTGGGTCTTGGCCATTTTGATGGAAACCGGCTGGAAATCATCCAAAAAGCTGGCGCAGCAGAACGGTCTGCCGCAGATGCCCAGACCGCCCACCATCTTGGCCTTGTCCCGGACACCGATCTGCCGCAGTTCGATCCGGGTATGGAACACGGAAGCCAGATTTTTCACCAGCTCCCGGAAGTCCACCCGCTCGTCCGCCGTGAAGAAGAACAGGATCTTGCTGCCGTCAAAGGCGCACTCGGCGGACACCAGCTGCATATCCAGGCCGTGGGCCTCGATCTTCTGCTGGCAGACTTCGTATGCTTTCTTTTCCTTTGCCCGGTTTTCCTGGATGATCTTCTCATCCTGGTCATTGGCCAGGCGCATCACGCACCGCAAGGGGCTGATAACCTCCTTTGCCGGGATCTTGTGGTTCCCGGCGGCGCAGATGCCGTATTCCGGGCCACGGGCGGTATCGATGATCACATGGTCACCGGTGTGATACTCCTTGCCGTCCGGGGCGAAATAATAGACTTTCTGCCCGGGGCGGAACTGGATATCCACCACCTCGACAGTCAAAATTTCCTTTTCTTCCATTGGTTTCTCCTTATCGTTACGGCCCATGGCCGTTAAAATTCATCGTAATTGCCAGGAAAGATATCCGCAGATGGCCGCCACGGACACATTGCTCTGGGCGTATTCCATGGCCTTTTGCAGCTGGGAAATGGCGTGCATCAGATCCTGGGAGGTGCGCCGGGCTGCCAGCTCCCGGGTCAGGGGATGCAGCGGCTGCATCCCGCTGCGGCAGGCAAGGGCTTCCTGCAAAAATCGCGCCCAGTTTTCCAATGTTTGGAGCAGCTGATCCCGCTTCCACTTTTCCATAGGGGCCAGTGTCCGGGCCAGTTCCAGTGCATCTCTGGCGATAAATCCACGCAGGAACTGCTCCGTCTGGGGGGGCAATGCCTCCCCCTGCTCCAAAAGTGCCCGGGCCTGGCCCAGATAGCCGCCGCTGCGGGCGATGGCCGCTTGCAGCGCACCCTCGGATGCTTCCGGGAATTCCCGGTGCAACGCCCGGCGCAGGACCTCCGGTTCCAGCCCTTGCAGTGCAAGTTCCGTGCACCGGGAGCGGACCGTGGGCAGCAGCCGCTCGGGATTATCCGTCAACAGCAGGAAGATGCCATAGCTTGGGGGTTCTTCCAGAATTTTCAGCAGGGCGTTCTGCCCCTCCAGCCCCAGTTCCTGGGGAAAAATGTAAATTTTGTGTTTTCCTTCATTGGGACGGACGAACACATCCTCCCGGGCCTGGCGCACCAGCTTCACGGAGACATTTTTGTGCTCCGGGTCCTCCACGGTGATCACATCCGGGTGGATGCCCTCCAGCACCTTCCGGCAGCTGTGGCAAACGCCGCAGGGGGCGTTTGTGTTTTCGCACAATGCCGCCGCTGCCAGCAGCCGGGCCAGGGTATGCTTGCCCGCACCCGCCGGGCCGGAGATCAGATAGAAATGGGAAATATGCTGATTTTTCAGGCTATTATTCAGGTTTTCTTTCAGCCGTTCATTGCCCAGCAGCGCTTCGAAGCCCATACTGACCTCCTATTACAATAAGTTTTGGTTGGAAGTCCAGCATCCAGCTGGACTTCCT
>CAZVAB010000012.1:0-17234 GCA_964625045.1 uncultured Oscillospiraceae bacterium
CGGCGGTAGATCTCCAGCAGGGACTCTTCCCGGGTCTTGCAGGGGTCCTTTTCGATGGTGGCGATGATCCGCTCATCCTCGCCGAACATCGCCTTGATCTGCTCATCAGTGTTGACACCCAGGGCACGGATCAGGCAGGTGATGGGCAGCTTACGGTTCTTGTCGATACGGACCCAGAACACATTGGAGTTATCGGTCTCGTATTCCAGCCAGGCACCGCGGTAAGGGATGACCGTAGCAGTATAAGTATGCTGGTCAGCCTTGTCCACCTCATGGCCGTAATACATACCGGGAGAACGCACGATCTGGGAGACGATGACACGCTCTGCGCCGTTGATCACGAAGGTACCGCCATTGGTCATAATGGGAAAGTCGCCCATGAAGATTTCCTGTTCCTTGATCTCGTCGGTCTCGGTGTTGCGCAGGCGCACCCGGACCTTGATGGGCTTTGCATAGGTAGCGTCCCGCTCCTTGCACTCCTCGATGGTGTACTTGGGCTTGTCTTCCATGGAGTAATCCAGGAAGCTCAGCTCCAGTTTACCGGAGAAGTCGGTGATGGTGCCGACATCCTTGAAGACATCCCGCAGGCCCTCTTCCAGGAACCACTGATAGGAATCCTTCTGGATCTTCAGCATGTTGGGGATCTCCAGGATCTCCTCGTACTTTGCGTAGGACTTACGCATGGTCTTGCCGAACATTGCGTCCTTGACCATTGCCATATAGATCATCACAGCCTTTCTTTCGGCTTTCGCCTGAATGATGTGTTGCTTACGAATTTGATACGCTCGGTTTCGTTGTCACTTTTACCAACTTTGGTACTTGACACCCGCCATATTCTGTGGTAAGATACCCAAGCGAGGAAATGGCCTAGATAGGCATACTATCACAGTATGGAAAACCATTGTACACCATTTCTCATTTTTTGTCAATGCGTTTTGGTAAATTTTCTCCGGGATTTTTCCCGGATTTTTTATTTTTCTGAAAACAGCAAGGCCACCGGTGCAAACCGGTGGCCTTTTCCGTTACATACCGCTGCGGCGGCGCAGATTTTCCTCTTCCTCCAGAAACTGCTCCGCAATGATCTGGCAGATCTGCCCCTTTTGGATCATCTCATGGACCTGCCCAAAGGTAGCCCATTGGACATCATCCGTCTCCCCCGGCAGCAATACCACTTCCGAAAGGGGAACATCCGCCTTGAGGCAGTAGTGGTCATAAAAAGCGTGTTCATCACGGGTCGTCCGCAGAAACTCAAATTCCTCCGGCGATCTGCGTATTCCAGTCTCCTCCCGCAGCTCCCGGACGATGGCGGTCCGGCTGTCCTCCCCAGCCTGGGCTGCGCCGCCGGAATTTTCCCACGTCCCGGCGAAGGTCTTTTCCGGTGCCCGGCGGGTCAGCAACAGCTTTCCGCTGCCATCATAGACCCATACACAGACCACCAGGCCAAGCTCCCCCTCCCCCCAAGGCTCTCCCCGGCGGTGGAGCCGCCCGGTGCGGTTGCGGGCGTGATCGTAAATATCATTCCATTCCATCGCTTAATCCAGGCTCTCCGCCTTGTCCCGATAGGCACTTTCCAGAGGGCTTTCCGTGGCAGCCTCCTTCTGGTAGCGGCTCACCACATTGGATGCCAGATCCACCGGCAGCAGCGTGCCTGCGCCGGCAACGCAGCCGCCGGGACAGGCCATGCCTTCCAGCAGATAGCCGTTGTACTTTGCGGCCTTTGCCAGCATCATCATCTTCCGGCAGTCCCGCAGGCCCTCGGCCCGGGCGGTCTTTACTTCGATTTCCGGGTTCGTCTCATTGATAAGCTTGGTCACCGCCCCGGCGACACCGCCGGACACCGCAAAGCCCCGGCCTGCGGCTGTGCCTTCATTCAGGTCATACATGGGCTCAATGGTCTCGAAATTGATCTCCCTGGCTTCAAACATACCCTGCAATTCTTCAAACGTGAGCACAAAGTCCACATCCGAGCGGATGTCCTCCCGGATGGCTTCCAGCTTCTTGGCGGCACAGGGGCCTACAAAAACCACCTTGCAGCCGGGGTACTGCTTTTTCATCAGCCGGGCAGTGTATACCATGGGGGTCAATGTCATGGAAATGTTTTTGGTCTCCCCGGGGAACAGCTTATAGATCATGGAATGCCAGGCCGGGCAGCAGGAAGTTGCCATATACTTCTGCTCCGCCGGAACTTTTTCCAGGAAATCCTTGGCTTCCTCGATGGTACACATATCCGCGCCCACCGCCACCTCCACGATGCGGCTGAAGCCCAGCTGCTTCATAGCGGCAATAAACTTTCCGGGGGTGGAGTGTTTGCCAAACTGACCGATAAAGGCCGGTGCCACAATGGCAATGACCTTATCCCCTTTCAAAATGGACTGGATCACCTGGAAGATCTGGCCCTTGTCCACAATGGCGCCAAAGGGGCAGGACACCAGGCACATACCGCAGGAAACGCACTTGTCCTGATTGATGACCGCCTTGCCATTTTCATCGGACACGATGGCATCCATGCCGCAGGCCGCGGCGCAGGGTCTTTCCAGATGGATGATGGCATTGTAGGAGCAGGCCTTGGCGCACTTGCCGCACTTGATGCACTTGTCCGGGTCAATGTGGCTCTTGCCGTTGACAAAGGAGATGGCATCCTTGGGGCACACCTTCTGGCAGGAGGCCGCCAGACAATTCTGGCAGCTTTCCGTCACCCGGTACTGATTTGTGGGGCAGCCATGGCAGGCATAGGGAATGATATTGACCAGCGGCGGCTCATAATACTGCTCTGCGATGGCTGCATTGTCCATACCCTCGGTCATCAAATGCCGGGTCTGGATGGGCCGGACAGAAAGGCCCATGGCAAGGCGCACCCGCTCACCGGCAATGGCCCGCTCCAAAAACACCGATTCCCGGTGCAGCGGCTGATCGCCGGGGACAATGATGTAGGGCAGATCTTCGGCTTTCGTATAATCGCCGCCGTCATAAGCCATACGGGCCACTTCCGTAAATACTTTCTTCCGAATATCTGTGATCAAAGACGGAATACCACGCATTGCTATTTCCTCCTGTAAGAAATACTCTATTTCATCTTTATTTCTGTGATTTCGCCATCATTATAACAAAAAAGTGCCATTAGTCAATAGTGTAGACCAACTTCCCAGCATCTGGTTATCCGCCGGCTGTGAAAAAATTTCCTAACAATTTATGTACAAAAAGAAAATGCCTTTACTTTCGGAAAAATTTTCGGTATTATATTGTAAACGCACCCTAATGAAACGAGGTCTTCACCCTTATGGAAGAATTCAATGATACCGTTCAGCAGGAATTGCCCCAGGACACCCCTGTCCCAGACACGCCGCCGGAAGCATCTGCTCAAAAGGCTTCCCCCATGCCCCGGGTCACCTACTACCTGCTCCTTTGTATTTTCGCCAGTGTCTTTCTTTTAAGCGCTGTATACCTGGGCCACTATTTTTGGGAGATCCATCAGGCGTCCTCCAATAACGAGGGCTACGCATCCCTCCACGAAAGTCTGAAAAATGAGGCCACCGCAACGGATACCCCCACCACCGCTCCCACGGAGCCCGGCGAAACAAACGCCTCCACTTCCCCCACCGAAACCACCGCCCCCTCCATGCTGCCGGAAATGGAAGCATTGTACCAGCTGAACAGCGACATTGTCGGCTGGCTCACCATCTCCGGACTGCGGGTGGACTATCCCGTGATGCAGACCCCCGCCCAGCCCAACTATTATCTGTACCGGGATTTTAACGGATCTGACAGCAGCGTGGGCAGTCTCTATGTCCGGGAAGCCTGCGATGTGTTCTCCCCTTCGGATAACGTGGTGATCTACGGCCACGCCATGAAGAGCGGCGATATGTTCGGGCGGCTGGCCTGGTACCGGGAGCGCTCCTATTGGGAAAAGCATCCAACCTTCACCTTTGACACCCTCTACGAGCATCACACCTATCAGATCTTCGCCGTTTTCAAAACCAGCGGCACCTATGGCGTGGGCTATCCCTACCATCTGTTCAATGAAGCCGCCAGTGAAGAAGAATTTGACCAATTCATTGCGGATGTGAAAGGTGCCGCCTTTACCTCCGGCGGCTATGCGGGCAGCAGCCTCTATGACACTGGCATCACCCCCAAATACGGTGACAAGCTCCTCACCCTTTCCACCTGTGAATACTCCGTCCGTGACCCGGACGGTGAAAAGAACGGCCGTTTCGTCATCATGGCTGTTCGCATCGATTGACCAACACCCTGGAGACTGTCAAAAACCTGTCGTTTTTGCGATGGTGAACTACTTGCCTCTCCCTTTGGGAGAGGTGTCACGGCGAGTGCCGTGACGGAGAGGGGGGCCCTCTCAGACCGAAATCAAAGATTTCGGCCAGCTCCCCCACAGGGGGAGCCAAGGGACGGTACTTTTTGAGACACTAAAGGGCGTGCCGCAAAATGCGGCACGCCCTAAAATTATTCCAGATGCTCCGTCAAACAGCCGGTATCATCAGCTGTTACCGGGGTATCCTTTTTTCAGCGGACATAATAAGGATTGGGCTTAAACAGAAGCGCAATGCAATCAATGACCCAGCCAATTCCAAACAGGCCAAAGGTAAACAGGTACAGCAGACCCATGCCCACTTTTCCCTCATAGAATTTGTGTGCGCCCAAATAACCCAAGAACAGGCACAGCAAAAATGCGACCCACTTATTCTTCGCGCGAATGCCAAACATCGCTGCATTCAAATTTGTATTATTGTTCACATTGGAGTTGGTATTTGCGTTGTTAATAACAATACTGGGTTGTTCCGCATTTTTGATTTCCTCGACCTGGCATCCGCAGTGGGTGCAAACAACTGCCGCCGCTGGGATCTTCCCGCCGCAGTGCTTGCAAAACTTGGTATTCTCCTGAACAGTAGCTTGATTATCCGTTGTGGTATTGTTATCCATGTTTTTTCTTCCTCTCTCGTTATTAAACAGTCCCATCCCAATATGTATCGCAGAAACAGGAACTATTCTTCTTATAATTATACATATATACTTCCTGTTTGTCAATTAAAATAGGAAGTATAATTCCAACAAATGATGATTTGGAGGAAGAATATGCTGGTTTTCGATTTCAGTGCCATTGGAAATAAGCTATTACAGATCCGCAAGCGCCTGGGCATGACCCAATCCGATGTTGCAGAAGCCGCCGGACTTTCCGACCGCACCTATGCCGACATTGAGCGGGGAACTGTCAATATGCGTATCGAAACGATCCTTCGGATTTGTTCTGCGCTCCATATTACGCCGGACGAGATCTTGACCGAAGAAAATCCATCCGTCACGGCACAGCAGTCCACCTTATGGGAACGACTGAACGCTTGTAACGCCAAGGATAAGGAAACCGCACTGCAGCTCCTGTCCGTTTACTTGAAATCTCTGGAATAAGGAAGGCGGGTACTTCCCTGTCGCTGTTCAATAAATCCCCCGGTTTTCGTGTATTGAAAACCGGGGGATTTTGCCTGTTATCCGTTTTTATTTGTTCGATTCAGGCCCCCGATAAGGCTTTTACTCCATCATCAGCCATGGTATTCGCCGTTATACTGGATCAGTGTTGCGTCCTCCACACCGTCAATGGTGCGCACCGCATCCAGAAAAAACAGATTGCTGTCCTTGCAGTAGACCTCCACCGCCATTTCTGTTTTTTCCTTGCGGACCGTTTTGGACTTGATATGATACTTCATTTTGCCAAAGGCCCGGAGCACATTGTCCCCTGCCTCATCCCCCTGGTAGTGCACCACCAGAATGTAGATCCTGCCCTTTTGCTGCTTGTGGTAGAACAGGAAGATCATGGCGATCATCACCACCGCCGTCAGCAGCACCAGCAAGTACATCCCCGCACCGGAAGTAATGCCGGTGGTAATGGCCCAGAACAGGTACAATAGATCCAGCGGATCTTTCACCGCCGTTCGGAACCGGACGATGGACAACGCACCAACCATGCCCAAAGAGATGACGATATTGGTGCTGATGGCCAATGTGACCATGGTCGTCAGGATGGTCATACCCACCAGGGTGATGGCAAAGCTGCGGGAATAGATGACACCCACATAGTATTTGCTGTACACCAGGTAGATCAGCGCGCCCATCACCAACGCCGTTGCCAACCCCAGAGCGATGCTGGTCATGCTGGCACCGTCAAACGCGCCGGATTCCAAAATCGATTTCTTAATAAAATCCTGAACACTCATATTCTCTATCTCCTATCAATTTTCAAACCAGTATTAAAAGCTGTTCATGTACTCGGTTTTTTCGTAACACAGCACATATTTTGAAACAGCCGTAAACTCGCTGGCTCTGTCCGGCAAAACATCTCTGACGAACTGGGGGAGAAATTCCGTGAACTTGACCTCCATCACACATTTTCCCGGTTCCAGCACGTTCAATGTCGGCAGTGTTTCGTCGAAGATATCGTAACTTCCGACGGCCGCACGCACATCCATGTCAAAGGTGATCCGCACCGTTCCCTCGTCCAATATCCAGGGTTCCCGGTCGTAATCCACAATGGTTCTGGGGCGCATCACATTGCTGACACACTCCACATAGAACTCCCGGCAAAGGGGCTTATCGCTGTGAAGCAGAAATTCATAGTCCCCGTCCAGAATCTTGTACACCTCTTCCCGGGTCAGGGATGCGGATTCCTTGAAGATGTAAGCACCATACTTTTTCTTTCGTTCCAGCTTGATGCTGTTATCCGAACAGTTGTAGATGCGGATGCGGTACTTCTTCCGTTTCAAAACGCCTGCATCCTTTTCTTCGTAGGCAGACTGGTAATAGTCGTCAAAATACAGACTTCGGATCATGTAGCCGCCGTTGCTTGCGTGCTTGTCCAGCTTTAGAAACGGGCCTAACCGCTGGCAGATCAGTTCTTTCTGGGCGGTATCGATCAGATACTTCCATTCATTTCGATAGGTCTCACCCTTCGACATACACATCCTCCACAATGCTCCCATCCGCTGCCACATAGAAGCACTTCACGCCGTAGACCTTGCCCGAAGCGATATTGTAGTAGTCAAAGGCGCACTGGCTCAATCCGCTTTCGTTGGTGGCAAGGACTCGGATAAAATACTGCCCCGGTGCCAGTTGGGGGAGCTGCATCACGGGAATGACCACATTTTCTTCCTTGATGATGGGATTTTCAAACAGATAATCCGCAGCCAGCTCAAAGCTGTATGTGATATCCTCCTGGTTGAAGTCATAGGCAGCATCCCACTGGAGTTCATAGCCGCTTTCCGTCTTCTCCGGTACGCCAATGTAGAACGGCAGGGGATTTTTCAACGACTGCTGATAGCGCTGGTAGTTATCCCGGATCTGCTCTGGAATGCTGCTGACCATCAAATCATATTCCGCCGGTTTCAGCGGCGCATAAGTCAGGTCCTTACCGGAATATACCAGAGGTCTCAGCAGATCCGCATAGCGGTTTACACGGGACATGATGTAGGATTCCGTAAATCTTCCATACAGGTCTTCCACCGCCTTGTCCAGTTCTTCCCGGAAGGATTCCGATTTCAGGCATCTCTGGAACAGCACGTTGCCCCAATAATTGCTGACACCGCTTTCCCATCCGCCATAGTCCGAACGTCCATCCAGCTCATATTCCGGGCGTTTGAGCATGGCATCCATATCCCAGGGGTAAATGTACCACCGATCCACATTTTGGGGACTGTAAATGTAGAAATTCCGGTTTTGGCTGTCGCAGTTTCCCATAAGGATGTTGAACGCCATCCAATAGGTGATATTTTCAACATCCAGGTGATCATTTAATATCGTCTCTATCGGTATGGTATAATCGTTGATTTTTTCAAGAAGTGCGATCAGTTTGCTGTGGTCATCATCACCCTTGATCTCCAGGATCTGCTCAAACTTCTTCACATCGTATTTGGGATCGTTTTTCAGAACGATGGTGTCTTCATGGCGGAAAAATTCGCAAAAGTTGATTTTGTACAGGTGCCCTCTCTTGTCCAGGCCGTGGCGTTCCAGAGCTGTTTTGTTCAGCTGCTCCACCTGGGTATAGATGCCGTAATCTTCAAAGGCAGCGTTGTCCCCTTTGGTGGTATCCTTCACATAGAGCCGGACAAAGGTGGTGCGCAGGCTCATCAGCTCGTCAATTTCCGACAGCAGCGTATAGGCCAGCTTGTTGCGGAAACGCAGGCCGTCCGTCTGGTGCTTGTTCAGGGCAATGGTCGTCTGGCCCCGCCAGGAGCCTTTGTTGTCCTTGATGCTGATCTTGTAATTCTTCTGGGTATTGTTACTGGAAGTCTGGCCTCTGATCTGAACGGTGCAGTTGGGCGCCTGCTGATCGTAGCCGAATTCTCCCACCACCGGGCCGTTTTCATTGCCCACCTGCAAAAGCCCCGCCACCTTGTAGCGGTCCACCCCCATCTGTTCATAGTCGTAGACGGAATAGGTGTTGATCTCCTCCCAGGTATGGTTGGTTCCTTCAGCCGCATTGCCCTTGGAGACCGTCAGATACATGGTCACGATCTGCGTATCGTCCTGATTGGCGTACAGCAGGTTCTGATCCCGGATATGGATATCCTGCTCCGTATTGATCTCCCACTTTCCGATGGTCTCCCCATTGGTCGGATCCTGCTGACTCTCTATCCCGCACCCCAAAAGGCTAATCACCAGGACACACACCAGCAGCAACCGAATGCTTCTTTTTAATTTCATTGGCAACTCCTTTCCAGCTTCTCCTCCAAAAACACGCCGAGGCGGGTAAACATCCCGCTGCGGTCCTCACTGACGAGGGGCTGAACAGATAAGATATAATAAGGCAGCCGGCGGGTAAAATGATCCAGCCGCAGGCAGGCCGCCACCAAAAAGAGCATGGCACCGATGAGAAAGCCAAACCCATAGTACACATAGGGAAAACACAGCGACACCAGTGTCAGCACGATGGTGGAAACCGCAAAAAGCCCTGCACACCAGCATGCGCCGGTATAGTCCGTAAAGTACAGCAGGATCAGCATGAGCATATTGCCAATGGCGTACAAGCCATAGGCAACGCACAGCGTTCTAAAATACCCACGCATCACTTCATTGAAGCCCAGGGGCAGCCAATCCAGCAAATATCCTCCCAGCGCGATGCAGGCCGCCGTAAACAGCAGCTGCTTCAACGCCGTGTAAAACAGCTCCGTTTTCAGGGTATCCAGCATTTCCTTTTCCGACTGCTTGATATCCCCAATGGTGCCCCGGTCATTGTAGAGGCTGTAATGGTTGCGGTATTTGGGATAAAACCGCACTTCCACCGACACCACAAAATTCACCGTGGTGATCAGCGCTGTCATAAATGCAAGCAGCGCCGAGACATCATGCCAGGGTGCTCCATAAAACAGGCCCTTCACCTGCACGCCAATATCCGAAAACCAAAAGATCACCAGATGGGAAAACATTCCGATGTTCATAAAAAAGCCGGACAGTGCCAAGGGCAAAAACGCATCGATCCATCGCAAAAACACAAATGCGCCGGAGTCGCTGTTGGGGAAATAGCGGTGCAGCAGGATCACATCCCAAACCATCATGATGCCATAGCCCACACTCACCGCCAAAAGCAGCGACTCGATCACAGGAAGCCCCAGCCACAGCAGCACTGCCCCCAGCAAAAACGCCACCGCCACACAGGTCAGAAACGACTGGAAAATCCCACGGTAATCCTTGATAGCTGTCAAATAACTCATGGTATTCCACACCAGGATCAGTTCTTCAAACAAAATGAAGCAAAGCACACCCTGATAAAAAGTCGCCCCGGAAAAAATCAGAAAAATCCCGTACAGCGCACCGCCCAGAGCCATCATCAGCACGGACGAGCCCCAGAAAGAGGGCAGCACCGCCCGGTGCTTCTCTTCAAACAGCATATCCGCCACAAATCGGGTGACCACCATGGAGAAGAAGCTGGTGACCGTGACCGATGCCAGCAAGGTATAGGTGATCATGCAGATCAGCAGTTCCCGCTGGCCTTTCGCCACACCAAAATAGGAGCACAGGCCCATGATGCCCAGCAGCAGTACCACACCCAGCAGCATCGGGCCGGCGCAGGTCACAGTGGCGTAGCCATAAGCCTTAGCGGTGTGGAGCACGCCCTTTTTTTGAAACAGTTTTTTTAATTCAAATCCGATCCCGGCCAAAGTTCCTCCACCTCCCGGTACAAATTCCGGTAATTCGTCAGCATGATGTGATAACGGAATGTCTCATAGGTGCGCTTCTGGCCCACCTCGCCCATTTGAAGCCGCAGTTCCCGGGACTCCACCAGCTTTTCCATGGCATCCGCCAGTTTTTCCCGCTGCATGGGCGGCACATAGAAGCCCGCTTTTCCCAGTGTGTCTCCGGGTTTGCCGTCGATCAGCTCCCGGCAGCAGCCCACATCCGTGCTGACACAGGGGCGGCGGGCCGCAAAGGACTCCAATATCGACAGGGGCTGCCCCTCCGAAATGCTGGTCAGCAGCGTAAAATCCAATTTTTCAAAGTATTCAATGATGTTGACACGGCCGGGAAAAATGATTTTTTCCTCCAACCCCAGCTGCCTGACCAGAGCATAGCATTCATCCGCATATTCCTGGTCATCCACGCCGCCCATAATATGCAGCCGCACATTATCCTTGCGACAGGACAGCTCAAAGAAGGCGTAGATCATGGTCTTGATATCCTTGATAGGTGCCATGCGCACCACTGCGCCAATGTCCACCATCCCATCCGGCTCTTTCAGCGGGATCGGTGCCAGGCGTTCATAGCTGATGCCGTTTTCAATGACACGGCACTTGCCTGCGTCGCACCCCATTTCGATCTGGGTGTGCATTGCCCGGGTGAACAGCGCCGTGACCCGAAAAGCTCTGGAATAGACCAGATCCGACAGCATATAGAAAAAGGCGATCCACTGGGGTTTGAAAGCATTGGCCACCCATTTGGCCCGGATGATCTCCTCTTCCCGCTCTCTTGTGTAGATGCCGTGTTCCGTCAAAAGCAGAGGCTTTTTGTGGATATACGCCCCCATGGAAGCCAGCAGTCCACCGTAACCGGTGCAGATGGCATGGTAGCAATCCGCCTCCGGGATCTTCGTTCCCATCAAGTAAAGCACCGGCAGCAGCCGGGAGCGAACCGAATGAAAAACGTCGGAAAAGTTCATATACGGGTATTTACTCTGGCAGATCTCCGTGAGCAATGCCAGAAAATGCGCGCTTTTCAAATACGCCATGGGATTGATCTTCCGCACCTGATACATTTCAAAGAGCAATTCCCAGTTGGGCCGCTCCGATGCGATGAGCTGCCGCAGCGCCTCATTTTCCTCCGGCGTAAAGCTGTGGCTGAACAGGCCGCTGTCCCTGACCCGCAGGGCATCATCCAGAAACACCTGCTGCACCTGTACCACATTGGGCGGCAGGGTGTAGACAAAGCGGTCCCGGTCTTCCGCCTTTGCGCCGATGACCCAGAGGACGAACTCATGTTCCGGCATTTCCGTGATGTACTGGTGCATCCAGGTGGATACGCCGCCATTGATAAACGGGTAGCAGCCCTCCAGAATTAAACAAATCCGCATAGCTTTCTCCTACTGAAAATAGACAGTGACCGTTGCCTGGGTCGCTTCCAACAAGTAAAGATCCCCGGTCACACAGGTCAGCTTGCCACCGGTGATCCGTCCCGGTGTCCGGCTGTTGAACCGCACCAAAAACTGCGCTTCATCATAGAAATGCTCCAATGTCAGCACCATTTTATCTTCCCGCACTTCCCGCTTGGGTGTCACAGCCGCAAAGCGCTGGACTGCGGCGGAAAGCTCCGTACCCGTAAAGTTACGCAGGCCCTTGGCGCTGCCATATATCCAGCTCAGGAAACTATCAAAGCGCTTGGTCAGTTCCTTCCAGCTCAGCTCTGCGCCACGATCCGGGTCTAATGCGTCATCCGGGTGGGTAAAGTGATTGTTCACAAAGTGCATATTCAGCTCCGACAGTGCACCCACTGTCATGTATTCGCCCAATACGCAGCCGGAAATGGTACGGGGCTGATCCACGATGCCGTTTTCATCCACCTCAAATTCCTGCAGCAGGGAGAGTGGGACATCCTTATCCGGGAAGTAGATGCCGGAATAGGTGCGAATATCGGGATATTCCCGTTTCAGCATTTCCAGCCCCTCTTTGGACAGTATGTTGGACGGCGGCACATAAACCGCCATTTTCACGCTGGGGAACAGCTCATCGCAAAAATCCACCAGTGTCTGAAATGCCCGGTTCATGGCATCGTAACTGTCCCAGGTTTTGTAATCGAACAGGCCGTCGTAGCTGTTGTTGCCCAGCACCAGGGGCTGATGGTTGTATCCATGATACCCCAGTTCGCCGCCCTGGCGCAAAACCATATTGCCAATTTGCAGAAACGTCTCCCTTTCCGGGTCCGCCGGAGTCGATCCGTCCACGATATCATCGTAGCTTTCGATGGCAAGGCCGGTATAGCGGATGCCGTACCGGTCCGCAATGTTCATCATGTCCGGCCACCAGATATTCAGATAAAAATCCCGCACATTGGTATTGTAATCCCGGCTGATATATTCATTGTCCCCCTGAGGGATCTGGGATGGGAAATCATCCAGATAAAAAACAGAACCGTTGATCACCGGGTACACATACACCGGTGTCAGCAAACTCAAAGATGCGGCGTAGAAACCACGGAACGCCTTGTCGCAGATGCCGAAATTATCCACCACGAACATACCTTCGCCATAGCGTCTCGTCCACACCAGTGGAACACCCTGCGCATCTCCCGCTGCCGCGTAAACCTGCGTATCCTCATTGACCAGCCGAAACGCTCTGGCGGACTCGTACCCATCGGGAACCGCAAAACTGCTGCCACCGCCGACCATAAAGCCCTCATACAGATAAATGGACTCCACCATTGCGTATTCCCCGGAAGACTGGATCCCCAGTTTGTTCTCAATGGAAGCCGTGTAGGGATTGATCTCCAGTGTCAAGGGAAACATCACATTTCCGCCGCCACGCACCCACTGGCAAAGCTCCTGCAGCTTGTCTCCCATAGGGGTCAGATTCTCAAGCAAAGGGATCACCACCTGATAAGGAGCATAATCCGGAATCTCTTCCTTGGAAATATCCACGCTCCGATACCCGACCTTCATATCCGCCAGGATCACTTCAAACTCTTCCATGGCGCTGCTGGAAGATTCCTCATCCCGGTTCCACAGCAGCAGCGTATCGATCTCCAATGCGGCGCAGGATTGCTCCTTTGTAACGATCTGATCCTTTTGCAGCAGTTCCAGCTTTCTCTTGACATAGCGAAACTGCACACCGGTCAGCTCCACAAACAGGATCACCGCGATCAGGGCAAACACCAATGCAATGGTCAGAATACTCTTAAATTGAAATCGCTGTGCTTTTCGCCTCAAGTGTCCCAAAATGCCACGGTCTCCTTTCCTTTTACTGACAGGTAAATGTGTTTCTCTTTGATCTGCGCCAGAAGCCCGGTGATCTCCTCCCCCCGGCCCTGGGCTGCCAGATATTGCAGCTTCAGCAAATACGGCTCTTCCCGCTCCGGATATTCCAGAAGCATCCGATCCAGGGTCTGCCCGGCCTTGGAATAGTGCTTTCGCTTCAGATCATTGGTCACCATCCGGGCATGATCCGCCAGCGTGCCGCCCAAAGCCAGCTTCTTTTCCATCAATTCAGCGAAAAGCTGCCTGTTAATGACTTCCACCTGGCCCTGCATCATATTCTCAGACAGGCAATTCCACAAAAAGTCCGTATACTCGGTCAGCACCTGGATATCATCAGGTGTCTGGCGGTACTGGGTCTCCAACCGATGGAGGGTGTCGTCATTTTCTTTGGATATCTCCACCATAGCCGTGACCGCGTAGTGTACCACTTCCGTATCGTCATTATCCCCCGCTTTTTGCAGAAATTCGATGTATTCCTTGGGGTTGTCATGGAGTACGTCCAGGATCAGCGCCCGGCGCTGGGCGGACGTATTGAGCAGCAGCGCCTCCTCCATGGGCACCGTGTTGGCAGCCGCTTCGCTGGTGTCCATCACAATGGGACGGTACACTTCCGAGTCCAGTTTCAGTTTCTCCACACCGATCTGGCGGTTTCCATCCGCCTTTATGGCGATTTGGAAATGCAGGATCAGCACCACCAGAACGCCCCAAAAAGGCAGCAGCAGCGCCACAAAAAACATATAACGGTGCACCCGCAGCACGCCGCTGTGAATACCCCAATATATCAGGGCGCATACCAGTATATGGGCAATGAACATCAGCACTAGGGTCATCAGGTTCCTCTTTCCTTATTTCGTCACAGAAATATCCATATCCAGGTCACGGAATCTGGGCAGGATCACATCCAGCTCCGCCTCCGATGCCTGGGACAGCAGCAGCCCCACATGGCCGCTTCCCAGCAGGCCCAGGGTATCATTCTGGCGAATTTTCTCTCCAAGCAAGCGGTCTGCCTGGATCAGCGTGTGCTCCCGAATGTCAATATCCAGCAGCAAAAACCGGGCGATTTTCCGCTGTTCCAGCATTTTCGCATCCTCCAACACTCTTTCAACGGATGCCTGATTCAGGATGGCGGTATCCGGGATGCACTGTCTGGTTTCTACCGTCTCATGGTACTGCAGCGCCCGCAGCAGGGACATTTGCATCAGATCTTTGATGATTTTGAACAGATTGGTGTAGTACAGTGTCTGCTGCTCCGGCTCTGCCCGCCACAAAAAGATCAGCATCACCAGCTTTCCGTCCCGGTGGATACCGGCGGCAAACATGGGAAATTCCGTTTTCAGCTGGGTATTGCGCCAGATCTCCCCACCGCTCACTGCGGCAATAACCGGGGCATAGGTCTCCAACGAAATGGAGCGGGTGACCAATTCCATGGTATCCCGGGAGGCCACTTCCAGCCGACCGAAGGTTTGAGTCCCATTGACCGAATAGATCGCAATGCTCCGGTTTTCCAGAATGGTCTCAAACGCTTCCACCGCCCGCAGATACAGCATGGGCACTTCCACCGTGTCCAGCTTCCGGGCAATATCAAAAATCTTGCCGAAGCTGTCCTTGGAGCCAAGGATCTGCTTTTTTAGCTCCCGCTTGTCACAATAGGTCTGGTGGTAGATCTCCCGTGTGAAGATCAGCTTTTCTTCCAACAGCCGCTTTTCCTCCGTGGCAAAGCGGATCTTGTCATCGCTGCGGATGCGGACATAGCCGCACACGCCGCCGATCAGGAAGTAATAAATGAATGCCAGCCAGTTGGTCGGCTCATAAAACAGCGTGATCCAACTGGTGCCGGAAATCAATTTTGCCACCAACCATGAAGCGCTGGACAATCCCGCAGCCGCCAAGCCATACTGAAATCCGTGGGTCACCGCCATAAGTACAATGTACGCCATCCGAAAATCCACCACAGAAAAGGCGATGGCAGAGTCAGTGGCACGGAGCAGCCCTTCCGTCAGCACGAACAGCACCAGCAATTCCAAAACAGCCATCATGCGGCTGTGCTTTTGCAAAAAGCTGCGAATGCGGTGCATCAGTGAGGTATCCTCCTCCCGCCGCTGCTCCAAAAACCGGGCATACTGCTCCGGCAGATCTTCTAAAATGGAGATCTTGGCGATCCAGCCATACTGGCTGCGGAGCACCTTGTCATCCATCTTTTCCGTTCGAACAGGGTCGCTGCCGGTGAACAGGACTTTTGCGCCGGCAAGCGCCATCAGCGCCTTGCCCAGATCCCCATAGGTCAGGCAGAAGGGATCGCACACCGTCAGCACGCCGTCGCCGGAGGTCCAGTTGCCCAGCAGCCGGGCAAGGAGATCCGAAAGATCCTGCATGGACAAAAACGCCATCTGATTTTCCGGCATTTCATCCAGCCGCACCGTCTTTCCCCGGGCTATCGTCTCAAAAATCCCGTGGAGATAATCTCCCTCACAAGTACCGGAATACAAATGCGGTATCCGCAGGATCTTCACATCCACATCGGAATTTCTGGCATAATAGCTGCACAGCCGCTCCTGGGACTCTGCCAGGAGCTTTTCCGGGCTTTCGCCGCTCTGCCCCGCCGTCCAGGGAGAGAGGTACAGAAACCGGACTGCCTGTTTTGCTTTTGCCGTCCGTTCCAGCACCTGTTCCAGAAATCTTCCATCCATGGGTGCCTCGGTCCGATGGGTCAGACTGGCAGGAAAGTAGACCACTGTGTCAAAATCGTAAGTATCAAAAATATCCCGCAGCATACCGTTTTTCAAGGAAAAAGCCTTGATTCGGCTGCTGTTTTTCAGTTCGCTGTTGCCGAGCACTACCACCTGGCTTTCCGGGAATGCCGCATCCAGAAAATCTTTCGTCAGATATCCGGTATTTCCGGCACACAGCACGCACCGGGCAGTGGTTTCTTCCCGGTCGATGACCGTGCGTTCTTTCTGGACCCGCTGGCGCAGCGCAACCAGGGTGCTGTGGTTGACCACCTGGATCAAACTCTCCACCAGCACTTCCTGGAATACGCCGCACATCCCGCTGGCGATCATTTGCACGGCCACGTTCTGGCAGTATGCCTGCTTGTAGTTTCGTGTACTGGTCAGTGCGTCATACGCATCCGCCAGTGCCACCACCTGGGCGCAAAGGGGGACGTCCGCCCCGGTCAGGCCATCGGGATAACCCGTGCCGTCGATACGCTCATGATGGCACCGGGCGATCTGCCGGGCGTAGGAAAGGATACTCTGCTCCACCCCTTCCGCCCGGGCATTGGCGATCAGTTCTTCACCGAAAACGGTGTGCTTTTTAACAATGTCATATTCCAGCGGAGAAAGCGCACCGGGATGCTCCAGGATGCCCCTGGGTACTCTGGCCTTTCCCACATCATGCAGGGACGAAGCAATAGAAATTTCCCGGATCTCTCTTTCCGACAAATCATACCTCTGGCCATTCTGGGCCAGCTGACGCAAAATCAGCTCCGTCAGCACCCGCACATGGTAAACATGGACGCCCCGCTCACTGTTGAGAGATTCCGGGATCTCCGATTCTCCGATGGTGCAAATGCGGACTTTGGAGACAGGCTCCTGCAAATCCAGCGCCAATAATTCCTTTTCCTGCATTTTTCACACCTCCCCGCAATAAAAATCGGCTACAACGAATCAAATCAATTGCAGCCGCTCTGGAATCCATACGATTATTGAGTTTGATTCCAGTAATCCTTTGCGCCAGTTGAAACTTCTCTTTCAGCCGGAAACAAATGACAAAATTCCCT
>CAZVAB010000013.1:0-16396 GCA_964625045.1 uncultured Oscillospiraceae bacterium
AAATCATATTGTAGAGTGTACCGGTGCTGACCATTTCATCTTTTGGAAAAAGGTTTATCCGTTTTGCATAGCCGTACCGCTGGCTTTACATTCCTGGATCAATCCTGTCCACATCTGTGCGCGATATTCATCCCGCACTGCCAATACATCTGCCATTTGATAACACCCCTTTGCTTTTTCTCAAATAGCTTACCCTCAGCTATTCGAGTTTTGGGATATTATCTCATATCTGTGCAGCTGATGATAGGTATGCGGTTATTAAGCGCTTACTTTTTTAAGATCACTGATCCACCATGGGAACCACGATCCGTCCCTGCAACAGTAGGGAATCAAAAAGTATCCCGAAGTGTCATAAAAAATTTGTGGAGCGTATCGGCATCGATACGCTCCACTTCTTGTATCAGGGTTATCTGAACACTTGGCTCATCCGCTGGGAGAGCCAAGCATTGCGCCCTTACGCAATGGGTCAGGGCCGTTCTATTGAGAAACCTATTTCATCCGCTTTTCCAATGTGGATGGGTTCAGGGAAGTCAAATACAGCCGGTTCATGCCATACTCCGCCGTCAGGACGAAGGATTTGGGCAGATCGTCACAGGGCACCACCTGCCCCTCCTGCTCCGCATGGTTCAGAAATTCCTGGGTCCGCTTGGAAACAGACGTATTATCCAGGTCAAAAATGCCGATGATGGAACTGTCCCGGACAGCCATATCACTGCCAATGTTCAAATACATTCCATTCCCTCATTTCAGCTTTTTCCACTCGTTCACCGCCAGCTCATCGCAGCGGTTGTTCTTGGGATTGGTGGCGTGGCCCTTGACCCAGTGGTAGTGGATCTCGTGCTTCATGGTCAGCGCCAGCAGCACTTCCCAAAGATCCGGGTTCAGGGCGGGCTTTTTATCGGATTTGATCCAGTTTTTCTTCTTCCAGCCCCAGGCCCAGCCCTTTTCCAGGGCATCGATGACATATTTGGAGTCGGAATACAGCTCCACGATGCAGGGCTCTTTCAGGGCTTGCAGACCTTTTATCACGGCGGTGAGCTCCATCCGGTTGTTGGTGGTGTTCATTTCCCCACCGGACAGCTCCTTTTCCACGCCATTAAATTCCAGGATGGCACCCCAGCCGCCGGGGCCGGGGTTGCCGGAGCAAGCGCCATCGGTATACAGGGTCACGGTCTTCAAATCTCGTTCTCCTCGGTGGCTTCCGCTTCCACACGCTCCATGGAAACAAGGGAATTGCCCTCTTCAATACGCATAACGATGACACCCTGGACATCCCGCTTGTAAATATTGATGGAAGACGCGGGGATGCGGATGATCACACCGCCGTTTTCAATGAGCATCACATCGTCCTGCTCGCCCACCACACGGCAGCCGGCGATGAGACCGGTCTTTTCGGTGATGTTGTAGTTTTTCAGGCCCTTGCCGCCCCGGCTCTGGGGCACCTTGGAACCATCGGGGCCGGTGCGCAGGTACTCGGAAAGCTCCGTGCGCTTGCCGAAGCCCCGCTCTGTGACGGTGAGCAATGTCTTGCCCTCCTCCACCTTTTCCGCGCCGATCACATAGTCGTCATCCATCAGGCTGATGCCCTTGACACCCATGGCATCCCGGCCCATGGGACGGACATCATTCTCATTGAAGCAGATGGCCATGCCGTTGCGGGTGGCGAGGATCAGGTTATCGTTGCCGCCGGTGCGGATGACATTGATCAGATGGTCATTTTCTTCCAGCGTCAGGGCACGAATGCCGCCCTTGCGGTTGGTTTTCAGAGCGATGAAGGGGATGCGCTTGACGGTGCCCAGCTTCGTGACCATCATCAGGTACTCATTTTCGTCAAACTCCCGGGTGATGACCATAGCGGTGACACTCTCTCCCTGCTCCAAAGGCAGGATGTTGACGATGGCAGTGCCCCGGGCCGTCCGTCCCGCCTCGGGGATCTGGTAGCCCTTGCGGTGGTGGACCCGGCCCAAATCAGTGAAGAAGAGCATATGGTCATGGGTGGAGGCCACATTGATGCTCTTGACATAGTCCTCCTCCTTCAGGTTCTGGGCATTGACACCCCGACCGCCCCGGCTCTGGGTGCGGTACGTGTCCGCGGGCATCCGCTTGATGTAGCCCTGGTTGGAGAGGGTAAAGACGCAGGTCTCCTCTTCGATGAGGTCTTCGATGTCGATCTCGTCCTCCACGTCCTGGATCTCGGTCTTGCGGCCGTCGCCGAACTTGTCCCGGATGGCGGTGAGCTCCTCTTTCAGGATGTCCTTCACCAGCTGAGGATCGGACAAAACCTTCTGGTAGTAAGCGATCCGCTCTTCCAGCTCCTTGTATTCGTTCTCCAGCTTCTCCCGGTCAAGACCCTGGAGTGCCTTCAGGCGCATTTCCAGAATGGCCTGGGCCTGGACTTCGGACAGGCCGAAGCGGTTCATCAAATTCTCCTTGGCATTATCATAGGAGGAACGGATGATCTTGATAACTTCGTCGATATTGTCCTGGGCAATGAGCAAACCTTCCAGCAGATGTGCCCGCTCCTGGGCCTTGCGCAGGTCATACCGGGTGCGCCGGACGATGATCTCTTCCTGGAAGATCAGGTATTCGTCCAGGATCTCCCGGAGCGAAAGCACCTTGGGCTGGCTCTGGTTCTTCACCAGTGCCAGCAGATTGATGGCAAATGTGGTCTGCAAACTGGTCTGGGTGAAGAGCTTATTCAGCACCACCTGGGCATTGGCATCCTTCTTCAGCTCGATGACGATGCGCATACCCGTGCGGTCGGATTCGTCCCGGATGTCGGAAATGCCGTCCAGCCGCTTGTCGTTGACCTGATCCGCCATGTTCTTGATGAGCATTCTCTTGTTCACCTGATAGGGGATCTCGGTGATGATGATTCGGGTGCGGTCCTTGCCGAACTCCTCAAAATGGTGCTTTGCCCGGATGGTCAGCCGGCCCTTACCGGTGCCGTAGGCGGCACGGATGCCGCTGCGGCCCATGATGATGCCGCCGGTGGGGAAATCCGGGCCGGTCAGGTGCTCCATCAGGTCGGGCAGAGTGGCTTCCGGGTCATCCAGCACGCAGATGCAGGCGTTGATCACTTCCGTCAGGTTGTGGGGCGGGATGTTTGTCGCCATACCGACAGCGATGCCGGAGGAGCCGTTCACCAGCAGGTTGGGGAACCGGGAGGGAAGAACACGGGGCTCTTTCCGGGTCTCGTCGAAGTTGGGATCCCAGTCCACGGTGTCCTTTTCAATGTCCCGGAGCATTTCGTTGGCGATTTTGGACATTCTGGCTTCCGTGTAACGGTAAGCAGCGGCGGGGTCGCCATCCACGGAGCCGAAGTTGCCGTGGCCGTCCACCAGCATATAGCGCATGGAGAAGTCCTGGGCCAGTCTGACCAGGGCATCGTAAACGGAAGCGTCGCCATGGGGATGGTACCGACCCAGCACGTCACCAACGCAGGTGGCAGACTTGCGGAAGGGACGGTCCGAGGTCAGATTGTCCTCGTACATGGCGTACAGGATCCGGCGGTGGACGGGCTTCAGACCGTCCCGGACATCGGGCAGCGCCCGTCCGACGATAACGGACATGGCATACTCGATGTAGCTGTCTTTCATTTCTTTTACAAGCTCGGACTCAACGATCGCCTGCTCGGGATACATGATATCTTCCGGCTTGTAATCCTTTTTGTGTTGTGCCAAAGGAAAGTCCTCCTTTATGAGTTGTCGTGCTCCTGGGTGCGTAGGGCGGGGACATGTCCCCGCCCTACAATGGTACAGTGCATCGTAGAGGCAAGGCAATCATCCCACCGGGTCGGTGGGGGCATAGCCCCACCCTACCATGATCACAGGATTCTTAGTAATCCAAATTCTGGGCGAATTTGGCGTTGTTTTCGATATATTCCCGGCGGGGTTCCACCTTTTCGCCCATGAGCAGGGTGAAGATCTCGTCCGCCTTGGCGGCATCTTCCAATGTGATGCGCTTGAGAGTGCGCTTTTCCGGGTCCATGGTGGTCTCCCACAGTTCGTGGGGGTCCATCTCACCAAGGCCCTTGTTCCGGGAGATGTCCACCTTGGCGTTGGGGTTGTCCCCGCGCATTTCGGCGCTGATCTGATCCCGCTCCGGGTCGGAGAAAGCATAGCGGGTGGTCTTGCCCCGAACCAGCTTGTAAAGGGGCGGCATAGCGGCATAGACATAGCCGTTTTCCAGCAGCGGGCGCATAAACCGGAAGAAGAAGGTTAGAAGCAATGTGCGGATGTGCGAACCGTCCACGTCCGCATCGGCCATGATGACCACCTTGTGGTAGCGCAGCTTGGACACGTCGAACTCTTCTCCGATGCCCGCTCCCAGGGCGGTGATCACCGGCTGGAGCTTGTCATTGCCGTAGATCTTGTCGGCTCTTGCCTTTTCCACGTTCAGCATCTTACCCCACAGGGGCAGGATGGCCTGGAACCGGGAGTCCCGGCCCTGGGTGGCAGAACCGCCTGCGGAGTCACCCTCGACGATGTAAATTTCCGTCAGGGCAGGATCACTCTCGTTGCAATCCCGGAGCTTGTCGGGCATTGCAGCGCCGCCCAGGGCGGTTTTCCGGCGGATGGACTCCCTTGCCTTCCGGGCAGCTTCCCGGGCACGGTTTGCCATCATGGCCTTTTCCAGAATGGCTTTCGCCGTCTGGGGGTGCTCTTCAAAGTACACCGCCAGCTCCTCGGACACCACGCTGTCCACCAGCGTGCGGATGTAGGCATTGCCCAGCTTTGCCTTGGTCTGGCCCTCGAACTGGGCATCGGTGAGCTTGACGGAGATAACGGCGGTGACACCCTCCCGGCAATCCTCGCCGGAAACCTTGTCGTCGCCCTTGATAATGCCGGTCTTGAGACCGTAGGCGTTCAGAGCTCTGGTCAGCGCAGTCTTGAAGCCGGTCTCATGCATACCGCCCTCCGGGGTGCGCACATCGTTGGCAAAGGACAGCATATTTTCGTTGTAGCCGTCGTTGTACTGCAAGGCGATCTCGGCGGAAGCATCCCCCTTCATGCCCTGCATATAGATCACATCCTGATGGATGGGATTTTTGTTCCGGTTGGACCAGGTGACGAACTCCCGAATGCCGCCCTCATAGCACATGGTGTTGGTAACAGGCTCTTCTCCCCGGTTGTCGGTGATGGTGATGGACAGGCCGCCGTTGAGGAATGCCTCCTCCCGCATCCGGTCATGGAGAATGGAATAGTCGTACACCGTGGTGTCGAACATTTCGGGGTCCGGCTGGAAGGTGACTTCCGTACCGGTCTTGTCGGTCTTGCCCACGATGGTCATTTCCTGGGTGATGTTGCCCCGGGCGAACTTCATCTCGTAGATGTTGCCGTTCTTGTGTACCCGGACCCGGAGCCACTGGCTCAAAGCGTTGACAACGGACGCACCAACGCCGTGGAGACCGCCGGAGACTTTGTAGCCGCCGCCGCCGAATTTACCGCCGGCGTGGAGCACCGTGTAAACAACTTCCAGTGCGGGCCGGCCCGTCTGGGGCTGGATGTCCACGGGGATACCACGGCCGTCATCGGTGACGGTGATGGAGTCCCCCTGGTTGATGGTCACGGTGATGTGCTTACAGTACCCCGCCAGCGCCTCATCGATGGCGTTGTCCACGATCTCGTACACCAGATGGTGCAGACCGGAGCTGGAGGTGGAGCCGATATACATACCCGGGCGCATACGCACCGCTTCCAGGCCCTCCAGGACCTGGATCTGGGAACCACCATATTCTTCAGTTACTTTCATTTCGTCAGACATAGTTGTCCTCCTGATTTAAAGTTGACAGCCAAAAGGCTGAATGTATTTCAATGTGATGTACCGGAAAACCGGATCGTCGTGCCGGATGTTAGGCGCAATGGGACAAACCTAACCATGTTCACTCCACACCCGACCCTTTCGGGCCACCCTCTCCAGCAGGAGAGGGCTTTTTACAACACGCACGGCACCAAAAGTTTTGTCATTTCGAGCGGAGCGAAGCGGAGTCGAGAAATCCACGCACTCCCGTGACATTTCATCTCAAATCAATGCCAAGATCCCACGGCTGCGCTCGGGATGACACGGATTTCAGACGATGCAAGCCGTTTTCCAAGGCCCTCCCCTTTGGGGAGGGTGGGCGAGCGTAAGCGAGGCCGGGAGAGGTTGCGGCCCTTTCGCCTAACGGCGAGGATATTTCTTCCGAAATATCCCCATCTTCCGTCAAAAATCAAAGATTTTTGCCACCTTCCCCTGAGGGGAAGGCTTTGTCAGTAATCATCCGTTCCCATCGTAGGGCGGGGGCACGCCCCCGCCGGATGGGTTAGACAATTGCTCTGCTACCACACCCCACCGCACTAAAAAGGCTTGTCATTTCGAGCGAAGCGCAGCGGAGTCGAGAAATCCACGCACTCCCGTGACATTTCATCTCAAATCAATGCCAAGATCCCACGGCTGCGCTCGGGATGACACGGATTTCAGACGATGCAAGCCGTTTTCCAAGGCCCTCCCCTTTGGGGAGGGTGGGCGAGCGTAAGCGAGGCCGGGAGAGGTTGCGGCCCTTTCGCCTAACGGCGAGGATATTTCTTCCGAAATATCCCCATCTTCCGTCAAAAATCAAAGATTTTTGCCACCTTCCCCTGAGGGGAAGGCTTTGTCAGTAATCATCCGTTCCCATCGTAGGGCGGGGGCACGCCCCCGCCGGATGGGTTAGACAATTGCTCTGCTACCACACCCCACCGCACTAAAAAGGCTTGTCATTTCGAGCGAAGCGCAGCGAAGTCGAGAAATCCACGCATTTCCGGGACATTTCCTGTCAAACCAGTGCCAAGATCCCTCGGCTACGCTCGGGATGACACAGATTTTAGATAGTTCAAACAGTCCCACAGGCCCTCCCCTTTGGGGTGGGTGGCCGAGCGTAAGCGAGGCCGGGAGCGGTGCGGCCCTTTCGCCTAACGGCGAGGATATTTCTTCCGAAATATCCCCCTCTTCCGTCAAAAATCAGAGATTTTTGCCACCTTCCCCAGAGGGGAAGGCTTTCTGGCCCATTCCCCTACCAGCCTTTACAGAACCACGTTGCCCTTTTCGATCTCAATGGTCTGGCCCAGCTTGGTGAACCGTCCCGGCTCACAGCAGGTGATGAACACCTGGCCGGAGGTGATCTGGTTCAGCACAAAATCCTGCCGGGCGGGATCCAGCTCCGACAGCACATCGTCCAGTAGCAGCACCGGCTCTTCCCCGCTCTCCCGGCGGTACAGCTCCCGCTGGGCCAGCTTCAAGCTGATGGCGGCGGTGCGGGTCTGCCCCTGGGAGCCGAACGCCTTCAGGTCGATGCCGGAAAGGCTCACCTGAAAATCATCCTTGTGGGGGCCGGTCAGGCACTGGGCCGTTTCCAGCTCCGCCCGGTAGTGGCTTTGCAGATGGGCAAGCAGATCCTCCGTCAACTGGGAAACGCTGGCAAAGGGGTCCTTTACCGTGGAAACCGTCTGGTAATTCAGAGTAAACGTCTCTTTTCCCCCGGAAAACGCCCCGTGATACTCCGCCGCCGCCTTTCCCAGGCTCTCATAGAACCGGGCCCGGTAGGAGATCAGCAGCGCACCCACCTGGCACAGCCGCTGGTTGTACTCCGGCAAGATCTCCAGCAAGGACGGATCATCAAAATGATCCTTCAAAATCCGGCTTTTCCGGTCTAAGATCCGGTTGTACTCCGCCAGAGCAGCGTCATAATTGGGCCGCAGTGCGCACAACGCCTGATCTCCCAGCCGCCGCCGGGGGGCAGCGCCGGTTTTCAGCACCATCAGATCCTCCGGGCAGAACAGCACGGTGTTCAGCACCCCGGAGATATCCCCGGATGTTTTCTTTTTCACGCCGTTGCGCCAGATCTGCCGGGGACGGGAGCCGGAAAACAGCACCCACCGGAGCTTCTGGGCCCGGTCCTGGGACACCACCGTTCCCTCGATATCCGCAAAATCCGCCCCAAATCGGAGCAATTCCCCGGTTTTCTGGGCCCGGAAGCTCTTGCCGGAGCCAAGATAGGCAATGGCTTCCAGCAGATTGGTCTTTCCCTGGGCATTCTGGCCCACCAAAAGGTTCACTCCCGGAGCAAATTCCAAAGAAATAGCTTCATAATTCCGAAAATTTCGGATGGAAATGTCATTCAGCTGCATCGGTGATGAGATATTCCCCGCCGTTGAAGCCGAACCGATCACCGGGGCGCAGCTTTTTACCCCGCATGGTGCAAACTTCGCCGTTGACCGTGACGGCACCCTCCTGAATGACCGCCTTTGCCTCGCCGCCGGAATAGACGGCATTGGCAAACTTCAACGCATCCTGTAATTTAATAAATTCCGTAGAAATCGCCACAGAAATAGCGGTTTCTTTCTTTTTTACGGTAACTTTCATAATTTTCTCCTTGTAAATATACCCTGTGCGGAGCTTGGAACTTGGCTTTTCGCAGTAACAGCACGGAACAGAAGCCCATCCCCCATAATCTCCCCTTTTGGGGATGCCGGGAGAGTTGAAACATCTTGCCTGACGGCAAGGATATTTCTTCCGAAATATCCCCTCTTCCGTCAAAAATCAGAGATTTTTGCCACCTTCCCCAGAGGGGAAGGCTTTTCCTGTGCCATCCGTTCCCATTGTAGGGCGGGGGGACAGCCATCCGCCGGATGGGTTAGACAATTGCTCTGCTACCACACCCCACCGCACTAAAAAGTTTGTCATTTCGAGCGGAGCGTAGCGAAGTCGAGAAATCCACGCACTCCCGTGACATTTCATCTCAAAGCCAAAAAACTTAATTCTTGATCCGCACGGGAAGGACCATGTAAGAATAGTCGTACTTTTCTTCCGCCGGGGTCAGCACGATGGGGCTCAGGCCGTTGGTCAGCTCCAGCACCACTTCCTCGGAGGGAATGACCCGCAGCGCATCCGCCAAATAGCGGACATTGAAGCCAATTTCCAGCTCCTTGCCGTCACCGGCGATGGCGCAGCGGTCCTCGGCAGCGCCGATGGTGGTGTTGGTGCGCATCTGCAGCACCTGATTGGAGAACACGCAGCGCACCGGGCTCTTGTACTTCTCGGAAACGATCAGGCCAACACGCTCAATGGAGCTGGCCAGATCCGAAACATGGGCCACCAGCTTGATGGGGCAGTTGGTGGGGACCACCTTCCGCCAATCCAGGAAATCGCCCTCCAGCAGGCGGCAGACCAGCGTTGCGTTGCCAACCTCAAAGAGGATGTGCTTGGGGCCCAGGGTGAAAATGGCATCCTCGTCGGTATCCGTCAGGATCTTTTCCACTTCCTTCAGGCCCGCAGCGGGAACCACGAAGCTCAGCTCCCGCTCCGTAGGCACGGCGGGATGGAAGGTGCGCCGGGCCAGACGGAAACCGTCCACGGCGATGGCTGAAATGGCATCATTTGCCACTTCAAATTTGACGCCCGTATGGATGGGCCGGCCCTGGTTTTCGGATACGGCAAAAATCGTGCCGCCGATAAGCTCTTTCAGGGCGCTCTGGGGGATGCGGATACCCCGGCCGGAGTTCACGTCCGGCAGCTCCGGGTAATCCTCGGCACTTTCCGCGGAAATGGTGAAGGAGGCGTAGCCCGCCCGGATGGAAACTTTGTAGTTTTCGTCCACCACCACCGTGACCGGGCCTTCCGGCAGACGGCGGATGATGTCGCCAAACAGCTTGGCAGGCAGGATGCAGCTGCCATGATCGGTCACATCTGCTTCCACATCATAGGTGATGGCGGTTTCCATGTTGTAGCCGGTGAGGCTGACACTCATGCCGGCCCGGCAGAGGATACCCTCAATGACCGACAGGCTGCTCTTTTGAGCTACCGTGCGGCCTGCAATGTTCAAGCCTTGAACCAGCATACTTTTTTCACAGGTAAAACGCATAGGGAACTTCCTTTCCTGTATGATAATAAGTAATTATATATATTTATTTATCTTTAAGGCAGTAATAACAGGAGTAGTACATTTTTATGTGGAAAACTCCGTTTTGCTTTAGAGCCGCAACGTTTTTTTATCCACAGGCCAATTGTGAAAAAGAATAACTTTTCCACAGGGGGTGTGGAAGGAATTTTTCGACGGACTTTTCCACAGAGTAACTTCTTCTTTTTGCACAACCATCTGTGGAAAAAATTTCAGCCGCAAAGCTCCCGTTTTCGTCCGGCACAAAAGCCGGAAAACATCACAGCAGGCTATTGATATTGGCGGTGATATCCCGAATGTTGTTCTGCAGATTGGTGTCGCCCTTTTTCAGCTCCACTTCCACCTTGCGGATGGAATGCAGAACGGTGGTGTGATCCTTGGCAAACTCCATGCCAATGTCCGGCAGACTCAGATTGGTGAGCTTTCGGATCAGGTACATGGCGATCTGCCGGGCTTCTGCCACATTCTTTGTCCGCTGGCTGCCCCGGAGAATGATCTCGTCCACATTGTAGAACTTGCAGACCTGGGAGATGATCAGGCTGGGGGTGGGCAGGGTGTTTCCCTCTGCCTTGAACATATCGTTGATGGCCCGGGAGATGTTGTTCAGGTCCAGAGGCATATTGTTCAGGTCACGATAGGCCAGGATCTTCTTCACAGTGCCCTCGATCTGCCGGACGTTGTTGGTGATGTTGATGGCGATGTAGTTGCAGACATCGTCGTCCAGATTCAGGCCCAGGCCCTTGGCCTTGTTTTTGAGGATGGCCATACGGGTCTCATAGTCCGGGGGCTGGATATCCGCCAGCAGGCCCCACTCGAAGCGGGTCTTCAGCCGGTCTTCCAGGGTGAGCATATCGCTGGGCTTCCGGTCGGAGGTCATGACGATCTGCTTGTGCTCCTCGTAGAGCTTGTTGAAGGTATGGAAGAACTCTTCCTGGGTGCTTTCCTTGCCGGCGATGAACTGCACGTCATCGATGAGGAACAGATCCGCTTCCCGGTACTTGTTGCGAAATTCGATGTTCTTACCGCTCTGGATGGCGGCGATCAGCTCGTTGGTGAACTGGTCACCCTTGATGTAGACGATGTTGGCATCGGGCTTTCCTTTGCGGATGCCGTTAGCGATGGCGTAGAGCAGATGGGTCTTGCCCACGCCGGGGGGGCCGTAGATGAACAAAGGATTATAGACCTGACCCGGGGTATTGCTCACCGCAATGGCGGCGCTGTGGGCGAACCGGTTGGAGGGGCCGACCACGAAATTGTCAAAGGTGAATTGGGGGTTAAAGTCCATGGCAGTCTGCTGCTTGCCCTTGCTCTTATAAGCGTTCAGCTCATCGTCACCAAAGACCACCAGCTTGGCATCGGACTGAAAGATCTCTTTCAGCGCGTCCTGAATGTAGCCGCTGCACCGGCGCTGGATGATCTCCCGCCGGAATTCCGAGGGGGAGTAAATGATCAGATGCTCTTCGTTCAGCTCCACCACCTCTGCGTCGTCAAACCAGGCGGAGACGGTGATGGCACTCAGCTGGTCTTCCAGATATCCCAGAACCTTTGCCCAGACATAAGCGGATGCGTACATATTGGGCTCCTTTCCATGTGTATTTTCTGCTCGAAGCCCAGGATGGGCGCGGCAAAAATTTCAATATTTTCTCACCCTAAATTTTAGCATATTATCATGTAAAAAACAAGGGATTTTTGCGGATATACAATATAAAAAAGAAATTCGTGCAACTTATCCACAGCGATGCACCCCATTGCAGGGCGGGTGAATGACGAATATCCATCCCCTCCGTAGGGCGGGGGCACGCCCCCGCTGCCCAAGTACGATAATTGCACTGCAAAACCCGCACACTGCACCAAAAGATATGTCATTTCGAGCGGAGCGAAGTCGAGAAATCTACGCACTCCCGGGAGATTTCATGCAAAATCAGTGCGTAGATCCCTCGACTGCGCTCGGGATGACACAATTTTTAGATAGTGCAAGCAGTTCCCCAAGGCCCTCCCCTTTGGGGAGGGTGGCCGAGCGTAAGCGAGGTCGGGAGAGGTTGGGGACGTTTCGCCTACCGGCGAGGATATTCTATCGAATATCCCCCTCTTCCGTCAAAAATCAGAGATTTTTGCCACATTCCCCAGAGGGGAAGGCTTTTTCCGGGACCATCTGTTCCTTTTGTAGGGCGGGGGCACGCCCCCGCCGCTCAAGTGGGACAATTACCCTGCCCCCACACCCCGCCGCACCAAAAGCTTTGTCATTTCGAGCGAAGCGAAGCGGAGTCGAGAAATCTACGCACTTCCGGGACATTTCTTGTAAGCCAGGTGCCAAGATCCCTCGGCTACGCTCGGGATGACATGGATTTTAGTGAGTCAAAGCCTTCTCCCTGGGGAGAAGGTGGCACGGCGAACGCCGTGACGGATGTGGGGCGCAAAAAATGGGAACAGCGTTTGGGCTGTTCCCATTCGTATTCTCCTGTCAAACCGTGGCAGTTTCATCCAGATGCCGCTGGATGCGGCCCATGATCATATCCAGAGCCACCTGGTTTTTGCCGCCCTCTGGAATGACCAGATTGGCATACTTTTTGCTGGGCTCCACATATTTTTCGTGCATGGGCTTGACGGTGGACTGGTACTGGAGCAGGACGGATTCCAGTGTCCGGCCCCGCTTGGTCACGTCCCGCTTGATCCGGCGGCACAGCCGCACATCCGCATCGGTGTCCACGAACAGCCGAATGTCCATCAGATCCCGCAGCTGCTCGTTTTCAAAAATCAGAATCCCCTCCACGATAATGACCTCTTTCGGCACGATCCGCACTGTCTCCTGACTGCGGTTGTGCCGGGTGAAATCGTACACCGGGCAGTCAATGGCCTGACCTTGACGCAGCTGCTTCAGATGCTCCACCATAAGGCTGGTCTCGATGGCATCCGGCTCGTCGTAGTTCAGGTTGCACCGCTCTTCAAAGGTCAGATCGTCGTGGCGCTTATAGTAGTTATCGTGGCTCAAAACGGTAACCTTTTGGTCAAATTCCGTCATAATGTTGTTCATCAAGGTGGTTTTGCCGCTGCCGGTGCCGCCGGCAATGCCGATGACCAGAATGTGTTGCTCCATGGGAACCTCCTCTATCTTTCCGCGGATGTTATATGTACAGGGGTTGCTTGGGATCGTAGGGCTGGGGCTTGTAGGTGACGGAGCCAATGGGCTTGCCGTCAATGCCATATTTGGGGTTGTAGCCAAATAAGTTTACATAATTTAAAAGGTCGTCCCTTTCCCCCTCCATGGCAGCCATGACCGCTACCGTTGCCAGCACATCGTCCACCGCCCGGTGGGAATTGACCACCTGATCCTGCAAGCCGTAGGCTTCGATGGCGCTGCACAGCTTGTGGGGATAGGGGCGGCGGTCCTTGTAGACCGTCAGCAGATCCAACTTGTCCTTTCCCTTGAGGATCAGCGGATCGCCGCTGCGCAGCAGCAGGTAATAAAGAAAACTCAGATCAAAATGGGCATTATAAGCAAGGAGCAGAGTGTTTCCCTGAAACATCCGGGCAATGTCCTGGCAAACCCGGGTTTTGGAAACGCCTTTTTCCAGAATGTCCTGGGTGGAGATGCCCGTCAGGGCCACGATATTTTCCGGCACGGTGTTCCCCGGTGTCAGGGACACCAGCTGATCGTACTCCTCCACCACGGTAGCGATGCCGTTGCGGGGCTCTACAACCACGGCGGCGAACTCGATGATCTCGTCCCGGGAAAAGTTCAGCCCGGTGGTCTCCGTGTCGAAAAGGACAAGACGGTGGTATTTTTGAAACAGGGAAGAAAATTTATCCATTTTTGTCTCCTTGGGCCAGCGCTTTGGCCCGCTTGAATTTGCTCTTGGGCTGGGGGCGCAGATGGTATCTGGCAGCCAGGGTCTCTGCCCAGCGGACAGCCGCTTCTTCGCTGCCAGCTTTCAGCTCCGCTTCCATCTCGCACAGGGCCTCTTCCCTGCCGCCGCCCAGAAGCACGCCCTGATCCAGTGCAAGCTCCACCACAGTGCCGCCCAGATCAATGGATTTGGCAAGACGGGTGAATTTCGCCCCGCAAACCGGGGAAAGGTCCTCAAAGGGGACAGCGTTCAGCCCCGCCCGGGTCAAGAGAGAAACGGCGGCATCTTCGCACCACTCCCCCTCCAGATCCCATTCGCCCCGGCTGTGCCCATCCCCAGGGGTCTTGACGGTGCAGACGGACACGCCGTTTTCCATGCGGCGGCGCAGGGTGATCTTCCTAGCGGAAAGCAAATTTTCCGGGGTGTCAAAATAGGTGGTTTCCATGGATATTTCCGTAAAATCACCAAATTCTTGCCGCAGCGCCTGAAGCACCGCCGGTGTAGCTTCGTATTTCAGTTCAAATTCCCGGCCCATAGAAAACCTCCCTTGGTCGTTTTTCGTATTATATCAGCAAATTTGGGAAAAGTAAAGACGGTCACACCGGGCGGTATACATTCAAAAGGCAGCTGGCGGTGTCGGTCAGCCTTTGGGTCTGGGCCAGAGCCTGTGCACCTGCCTTGGTAATGCGGTACACATGGGGTGTCATACTCAATAGCTGCTGCACCTGCTCCCCCTCTACGGTAAAGGTGAACCGGATGGGGATGGAGCGAACCAGCTGGAAGCCGGGAAGCTCCGGCACAGAGTCCTTTTCCCGGAGCTTCAGTTCCGGGTAGATGATGTTTTTCAAGCCCAAAAGATGATCCTGCGCTGCCAAAACCTGAAAATAGTAGCCCTCATTTTTCAGCACCCGGTGAAATTCCTCCGGCAGTGTCAGGGCAAAAAGACTGGTCAGCAGGTCAACGCTTCCATTTTTTACCGGAAGTTTCGAGGCTGTGGCGCAGACCCAGGTGGCGTTTTTGTGGGCCCCGGCGGCGTAGCGCACCGCCTCCTTGGAAATGTCCAGACCCAGCAGCTCCATGTCCCGGCTTGTGGCCAGTTGGGCGCTGTAGTAGCCCTCTCCGCAGCCCACATCCAGAAGCGTGCCGCCGCAGTTCAGTTCTGTGGCGGTCTGGATGAGCGTGTCCACAATGGGCTGGTAGTGACCCGTGTTGAGAAAAGCCCGACGGGCAGCCACCTGCTCCCGGGTGTCCCCGGGGTTGCGGGAGTGCTTTTGCTGCACGGTGAGCAGATTTACATAGCCCTGTCGGGCAATATCAAAGCTGTGGCGGTTGGGGCAGCGGCAGGCCCGGTCTTCTCGGGTCAGCGGTTCACCGCACAGGGGGCAAATCAGTTCCATAGTCATTCCTCCTGAAGCTATCATACTCCATTTTTGAAACTTGTCAAATCCTATTCTGGGGGGAATGGAAAAATGCGACGGTTCCTGGCGATTTTGCTGTGCATCGGGCTGCTGTGCGTGCCGGTGCGGGCGGAGGAAGAAAAATATGTGGCGCTGACCTTTGATGACGGCCCTTCCGGGCGGTTCACCCGGCGGCTTCTGGCGGGACTGGCGGAGCGGGATGTAAAGGCCACGTTCCTGCTGTGCGGCTACCGGTTGGAGATCTACCCGGAGCTGGGGGAGCAGATATATCAGCAGGGCCATGAGATCGGCCTGCATGGATACAGCCATAAGGATATGGCGAAAATGTCCGCTGGGGAATTGACCCGGGAGATCCAAAAGACGCTGGCACTGCTGCCAGCGGGGTGCGACCCGGTGTTTCTTCGCCCGCCCGGGGGCAGCGAGAGCCCGCTGGTGTCCCAGGTGGCAAAAAAGGCGGGCTATGCCCTCCTCTCCTGGTCGGTGGACCCCCGGGACTGGGCGCTGCACGATGCGTCCGTTGTGGAGTCGGCGGTGATCTCCCAGGTACGCAGCGGGGATATCGTGCTGCTGCACGATCTGTCGGATTCGTCGGTGGAAGCGGCGCTGATGATCGTGGATCGGCTGCGGGAGCAGGGGTTTCAGTTCGTTACCGTCAGCCGGCTGGCGGCCCTGCGGGGGGTCCAGCCCATTCCGGGTAAAACCTACCGAAGCTTCCCCGATTCCTGAATTTGCTCCGAATGTCATTCATCCCCATCGTAGGGCGGGGGCACGCCCCCGCCGTCCAGGTACATTAATTGCACAGTAAAACCCGCACACTGCACCAAAAGGCTTGTCATTTCGAGCGGAGCGAAGCGAAGTCGAGAAATCCACGCATTTCCGGGACATTTCATGTAAAATTGGTGCCAAGATCCCTCGGCTGCGCTCGGGATGACACGGACTTTAGATCGTGCAATCCGTTTCCCCAAAGCCCTCCCCTTTGGGGAGGGTGGCCGAGCACAGCAAGGCCGGGAGAGGTTGGGGTCATTTCGCCTACCGGCGAGGCTATTTCTTCCAAATAGCCCCCTCTTCCGTCAAAAATCAAAGATTTTTGCCACCTTCCCCATAGGGGAAGGCCAGTCTGTCAAAAAACTTCCCAAAAGCTCCTGTATCTGGTATAATAAAAGAAACGGGGGTGTAATTATGGAAGATTGGAGAAAAGATGCGCGCAGGGAGCCAAT
>CAZVAB010000014.1:0-16194 GCA_964625045.1 uncultured Oscillospiraceae bacterium
CAGAATCGCAGAATGTGCCGTCAACGACAATTTGGATGACTATCTCGCCACATTAGAGCAGGTGAAATATGGCAGTCTTTTGGCTGAATTGGACGATTTGAACACCCGACAATGGTTACGCCAGAGTTTGCACAGTAGCGTTGGATTCATGCTTTTCACCCGGTGCGGTTTGGATACAGGCGAGATTTACGCTACTGAAGATTTCCAGCATATTGGAGACTTTGACACCCCGGAAACCATCGCCGTGCTGGGTGTCGCCACCAGCGACATTGCCGAAATGGTACTACGGGAAATCGAAGTCACCGTTCGGGCTGCCAAACGCGAAGAAAAGAATGGCTTTCGCACATTTGCCTTGCAGAACGAAATCCGCTATGATGTAGACAAATCAAACGAAAGGAGCAATAACCATGAAAGTAACTTATACGATGCAGGGCGATTATCAGCTGCCGAATCTGGAAGTGCCGGAGTCCCCAAAAGTGGGCAAATATGGGATGTTGCATCGCAGCTTTCTGCGCAACCAACACAAAGCCCTCTACACCGGGATGATGCTGTCGGGCAAGCTGAACAGCCATCTGGAGGAAGTGGACAGTCTGGCCAATCAGATGTTGGAGGATCTGCTGTTGAAGATGTCCAAGGAGCAGGGACTGACGGAACAGATGAAAGCCCAGAACCAGATGATCTGGGTTCAGCGGATGAATATGCTCCGGAATCAGGCAGAGGAGATCGTTCTGAAGGAACTCGTTTACAGCGAAGCGACCGCTTTGGCGATCTGAACTATCAAGGGGAATACTATTACCATAACGAAGAAAAAAACGAGCTTCTGCGCACCTGTGAAAAGCTAAGAGATCATCGAGTCGAAATCGCCGCATTCTTTGCATCCAATTCGGATGACGAAGTCTGCGGCGATTTTCTTAAAAAATACTTCGATAATACCTTTATTGAGCAAATTCTCAGCAATGACCAGCGGGCCGGATACCGCGCCTATGACGATCTGTTCCACATCTGGCGAGGCTCCTACCTCAATCGAGAACGTGAAGAGTACCTGCACTGGCGCAGACTCGCCAGTTATATCCGTGGAATGGTGCTGTTGGACACCTGGCTTGATCCCTCAGAAAAACCGCTTCCTACTGTGGATGAACAGAAGCAAACCATTCTGCATGCCCAGGCAAAAGACGGGACCAGTTTTCTTTTCCCCCAAGCAGCAATCGACTATGTGATCGCCGGTAGAAGCAGTTACAGGAATGGGAAACTAGCCATCTATGAGCAATTCATGAAAGGTCAGTCCCCCGACGAAAACATCGCTTTTCTTAAAAAGGCCTATGGTATTGGTGGTTCCTCCCATGCCATTCCCGGCAGTGGGCTGTCCGAAAGTCACGATGGGAAAGGGATCCGTGTTTATCGTTTTTCTTCTGCCAATCTGGACCACAATGCCGAAGTCCACCTTTCATGGCCAATGGTCGAAAGACGCATCCGTGAGTTGATCGCATGTGACCGCTACCTGTCCCCTGCGGAAAAAGAAGAGTTACCATATTATCTAAATCAGCAGGCGCTGCGGAAAAAGCGTAAAGAGATCGTTGAAGAATTTCAGTCCATTCTTCGGGACCACAACGACTTCTGGACACAGGTAGGCGATACGGAAAAACGATTTGACCTCTATTCCCTATCCGAGTGTGCCGCTGCATTTTTGTCTGACAAGAAAACCACTGTTCTGGCGCAGGGAAGCGTATATGTTCTCCCGGCTATGCGTCAGGCAATGGATCAAGTCATTGCTTCCGGTGTGCATCACGCCGACCGAGCAAAAGCCATTCTTGAAAAGTTGGAAAGCGAAATTGCTCTTTCCATGGAGCCGACCTATGATGAACTGAATCCACCGCCCTCCGTTCCCAAGGAGTACAAGCTGTCGCTGGGCGATAGCCTGTATATCGGCACACAGCAATATGAACTTCTTTCCCTTGGTGAAGAAGTCACTTTGTTCGACCCAAGTTTCCCCCTCTTCCACAAGACCTTTCCCCGGCAGGAATTCTTCGACCTACTCAAAGAATGTCCCCTCAACGACAAGTATCTACAGCAGATTCAGTCTGCGCCTGTAGCAGAATCGGACTCTTTGGAAGAAGCGGAACTTCCTACTATTGGTGAAAATTTGCAGGAAGTAGCCAGCGAAAAAGTCGAAGCGGCAGATGAGGATCACCGTAGCCAAGAGGAACCTGCCCCAGTTGATTCTTTTGTGGATCATTTCTATGTAGTTGCGGATCTACAAAAGCCCGGTGTACTGGACATCAGCGAATTCGATTCCCTTGATGATGCACTCAATGCGTACCGTGCGCTGCCCTCCAGCCTAATGAAAGCCCTGGGTGCTATGAACACCAGCAAGCCCTTCCCCGGCAGTCTGGACCTCCTTCATTGCATAGATGGTGTTGATACCGTCGTAGAAGACTATCTCAAAGTGGATGGTTGGGCCAACAACGAGATTCTGGCTGTGGTGCAGCAACTTACAGCCGCAACAGCGCCCCTGGTGCTGCCATCTTTACCAAAGCCAAAAGCCAGCGCCTCTGTTGCTGTCCTCCACCCAGAGATTCCAATCGATCAGCGGCACAATTATCGTATTAGTGACGATGATCTGGGTATCGGCACACCCGGCCAACGATACGCTAACAATGTGTCCGCCATTCGATTGCTAAAACAGCTGGAACATGAAGACAGATTGGCTACTACAGAAGAACAGGAAGTGCTGGCCAAGTATGTTGGTTGGGGTGGCCTGTCTTCCTGTTTTGAAGAAACAAACAGTCACTATCAGGAACTGAAATCCCTACTGTCCGATGAGGAATATGCCGCCGCCAGAGCTTCTTCTCTGACGGCATTTTTTACGCCTCCTACGGTTATTCGAGCCATCTACAAGGCGATGGAAAACATGAACTTCCGGCAGGGAAATATTCTGGAGCCATCCTGTGGTGTCGGTAATTTCCTTGGCCTGCTACCTGACAGCATGGCTTCTTCTCAAATGTACGGTGTAGAACTGGACAGCATCTCCGGACGGATTGCCCAGCAGCTTTATCAAAAATCCTCCATTGCTGTGCAGGCTTTCGAGAAAACTGAGATGCCCGACAGTTTCTTTGATGCAGCTATCGGTAATGTTCCTTTCGGACAGTTTAAAGTTTCCGACAAGCAGTACGACAAGCACAATTTTCTGATCCATGACTACTTCTTTGCCCGAACCTTGGATAAGGTTCGCCCCGGTGGTATCGTGGCTTTCATCACCTCCAAGGGCACCCTGGACAAGGAAAACCCGGCAGTACGCAAGTATATTGCTCAAAGAGCAGATCTATTGGGCGCTATCCGTCTTCCAAACGACACTTTCAAGGGTGCAGCAGGAACAGAAGTTACCGCCGATATTATCTTCCTGCAAAAGCGTGACCGCATGGTGGATATTGCTCCTGATTGGGTCTATCTGAATACCGATGTCAACGGACATAAGATCAATTCCTATTTTGTTGACAATCCGGATATGGTTTTGGGTCAGTTGCAGGAAGTGCCAGGCGCACACGGTCCGGAGTTGGCCTGTATTCCCTTTGAAGGTCAATCTCTGGCAGAGCAGCTTTCCTCTGCCATTCAAAATATTCACGCCGAGGTTACTGAATACGATCTGGACGAGATGCTGGATGGTGAGGAAGACAAGTCTATCCCTGCCCTGCCCACCGTGCGTAATTTCAGCTACGCCTGTGTTGATGGGAAAATATATTATCGAGAAAACAGCCGCATGAACCCGGTGGATGTCTCTGCTACGGCAGAAAGCCGCATTAAGGGTCTGATTGCTATCCGAGACTGTGTGCGGCAGTTAATTGAATACCAGACGGAAGACTACCCCGATTCCATGATCGCCGCCGAGCAGGAAACACTGAACCATCTTTACGATGATTTTTCCAAGAAATACGGACTTATCAACGCAAGAGCCAATACCACCGCATTTAGTGCAGACAGTTCCTATTGCCTGCTGGCATCTCTGGAAATTCTGGATGATGAAGGCAATTTGGTACGCAAGGCAGATATGTTCACCAAGCGCACTATCCGTCAAAAGGTGGTCGTTACCTCTGTGGATACCGCTTCGGAAGCACTTGCATTGTCACTGGCTGAAAAAGCAAAGATCGACATACCCTACATGGAGCAGCTGACCGGCAAGACCGAGGAGCAGCTTTATAGTGATTTGAGAGGCGTTATTTTCCTAGATCCTTCAGCATCCTTCGGCAGTCCCAAGTACCTGCCCGCAGACGAATATCTGTCCGGCAATGTCCGCAAGAAGCTGGAATTTGCTAAGAAGCTTGTAGCAGAGTACCCGGAGTATCAGCCCAATGTGGAGGCGCTGGAAAAGGTGCAACCCCAGGATCTGTCTGCCAGTGAGATTTCCGTCCGTCTGGGTGCCACATGGCTGCCGCCTGATGTGGTAGAAAACTTCATGTATGAACTGTTCGGCACCCCCCGATATGCGCAATGGAAGGTGAAGGTGCGCTACACGCCCATTACCGGCGAATGGAATGTGTCCGAAAAGAACTATGACCGCAGCAATGTGAAAGCAGCAAACACCTACGGCACCACACGAATCAACGGCTACAAGATCATCGAAGAAACACTGAACCTGAAAGATGTACGGATCTTTGACTATGTTTACGACTCCAGCGGCAAGAAAACACCTGTTCTGAACAAAAAGGAAACCGCCATTGCCCAGGGCAAGCAGGAACTGATCAAGCAGGCTTTTCAGGATTGGATTTGGAAAGATCCCCACCGCAGAGAGCGACTGTGCAGGCTTTACAACGAAAAGTTCAACTCCCTCCGTCCCCGTGAATACGATGGTAGTCACTTAAGCTTTGTAGGCATGAACCCAGAGATCAAGCTACGGCCCCATCAGGTCAATGCCATTGCACATATCCTTTACGGTGGTAACACCCTACTTGCTCATGTCGTTGGTGCCGGCAAGACCTTTGAAATGGTAGCCGCCGCCATGGAAAGCAAGCGACTGGGATTGTGTCAAAAGTCCCTGTTCGTGGTTCCCAACCACCTGACTGAGCAATGGGCATCGGAGTTTCTTCAACTGTATCCCTCTGCCAACATCTTAGTGGCTACTAAAAAGGATTTTGAAACGAAGAACCGCAAAAAGTTTTGTGGACGCATCGCCACTGGCGACTACGACGCCATTATCATCGGTCACAGTCAGTTTGAAAAAATCCCCATGTCTATTCAACGGCAGCAAGCCATTTTGCAACAGGAAATCAACGAAGTCATAACAGGTATTGCACAGGCCAAGCGTGACCGGGCCGAAAACTTCACTATCAAGCAGATGGAAAAGACTCGCAAATCCTTGCAGACCAAGTTGGAAAAGCTGAATGACCAGAGCCGTAAAGATGACCTCGTGACCTTTGAAGAACTGGGCGTTGACCGTATTTTTGTAGATGAAGCCCATTACTACAAAAATCTTGCGGTCTATTCAAAAATGCGCAATGTGGGCGGCATTTCCCAGACTGAGGCCCAGAAAAGCAGCGACCTGTATATGAAGTGTCGCTATCTGGATGAAATCACCGGAGGCCGTGGCGTTGTTTTTGCCACCGGCACTCCCATCTCCAATTCCATGGTGGAAATGTATACCATGCAGAAGTATTTGCAATACAGCACGCTGAAAGAACATGATCTGATCCATTTTGATGCTTGGGCATCCAGTTTTGGAGAAACCGTTACCGCCATAGAGCTTGCCCCCGAAGGATCAGGCTATCGGGCAAAAACTCGTTTCTCCCGGTTCTATAATCTACCGGAACTGATGTCCATGTTTAAGGAGGTTGCCGACATTCAGACAGCGGATATGTTAAATCTGCCTGTACCAACCGCCGAGCGGCACAACGTGGTACTAAAGCCCTCCGAACAGCAGAAGAAAATGGTTTCCTCTCTGTCTGAACGGGCAGAGCGTGTCCGAAACAAAATGGTCAATTCTACCGAAGACAATATGCTGCTCATTACCAACGATGGGCGAAAATTGGCGCTGGATCAGCGACTGATGAATCCCATGCTTGGTGGCAGCGACAGCAGCAAATCCGCTGCTTGTGCTGATGCCGTCTACGACATTTGGCAAAAATCCGCCGATACCGCTTCCACGCAGCTTGTGTTCTGCGACTTGTCAACCCCACACAATGACGGTGCTTTTAATGTGTACGATGATGTGCGTGACAAGCTGATCGCCAAGGGTATCCCCGCTGAACAGATTGCTTATATTCACGCCGCAAACACCAAAGCACAGAAAAAGGAACTGTTTGGCAAGGTCCGATCCGGGCAGGTCCGTGTTCTGCTTGGCTCCACGCAAAAAATGGGTGCTGGCACAAATGTCCAGCAACGGCTTATTGCCCTGCACCACTTGGATTGCCCCTGGCGGCCCAGCGATCTGCAACAGCGAGAAGGCCGTATCATCCGTCAGGGCAATATGCACGACAAGGTTGGCATTTACACCTATGTCACCGAAAACACATTTGACAGCTATCTGTATCAGTTGGTGGAGTCCAAGCAAAAATTTATCGGTCAGATCATGACCTCCAAATCCCCTGTCCGTTCCGCTGAGGATATTGACGAAACCGCTCTGTCCTATGCCGAGATCAAGGCTCTTTGCACCGGTAATCCTTATATCAAGGAAAAAATGGATCTGGACATCGAGGTACAGAAGCTGCGCCTGATGAAATCCAGCCATCTCAGCCAGCGATATGCTTTGGAGGATCAGATTATCAAGGATTTCCCACAGCAAATTGCAAGTTTTGAACAGATGATCTCTGGTCTGAATTCTGACATTGCCAATGCCAAAGAGCACACCCACCCTAACGAGGACGGCTTCTCCCCTATGGTAATTGAGAACACTGTCCACAACAGCAAGAAAAGTGCCGGTTCTGCAATTCTTGAAGTATGCCACAATATGACCAGCCCCGATCCTGTTCCACTCGGAAGGTATCGGGGTTTTTCTATGCAGGTCCATTTTGACACCTTCAAGCGTGAGTTTATTATCACCTTGCAAGGGCAGCTCCGTTACCCTGTGTCGTTGGGTACAGATATTTTCGGTAACATCCAGCGTTTGGACAATGTGATCGACAGTTTTCCGTCACGACTGCATTCCTGCCAGTCCCAACTGGAAAATGTGCATCAGCAGCTGGATAATGCCAAGATAGAAGTCCAGGCCCCCTTCCCCAGAGAGGATGAACTGTCCGAAAAGTCCGCACGGTTGGACGAACTGAATATCCTGCTGAATCTGGACAAGGCAGAAAACGAAATCGTTGATGGCGACAAAGCCGATGAGGAGCCGGAACGACACATAGATAAAGGAGCGAGGTGATTACTACCAAAAAGTACAACATCATTTATGCCGACCCACCCTGGCAGTACAAAACTTACTCCCCCAAAGGGCAAGACCGCTCTGCTGAAAACCACTACCCCACTATGTGCATTGACGACATTAAGACTCTGCCGGTCAGCCAGCTGGCCGCTGACGATTGTGTTCTTTTCATGTGGATCACATTTCCATTCATGAAAGAAGCATTTGCCGTCTTAGACAGCTGGGGCTTCCAGTACAAAACCGTCGCCTTTGTCTGGGTCAAACAAAACAAAGTCAGCGACAGTCTTTTCTGGGGCATGGGTCACTGGACACGAGCTAACGCTGAACTATGTATCTTGGCTACCAAAGGGCACCCAAGGAGGGTGTCCTCTTGCGTTCATCAAGTCATTATGACCCATATTGAACGCCACAGCCAGAAGCCAGAGGAAGCACGAAAGCGAATTGTTCAGCTCATGGGAGACTTGCCCAGAATTGAGCTTTTTGCACGGCACAAGCCTGATGGTTGGGATGTCTGGGGCAACGAGGTAGATAGCGACATTTCACTTAAAGGAGGAAGTTATGACCAATGAAGAAATGAATGCCCAGCTGCGCCGCAACTTAAGGTCTGAACAGGATTCCTACCGTCATTGGCTGATGCAGCAATCCCCTGCTCTAATTCTGGCAGAAGCCTATAAGTACGCCATGCGGGAGGATATTCTGCTCTGCTTTGAACACAATCTTCTGCCGGACACCTATGTCACAGCACTGCTTTACCGCAGCGATCTGATGGATGATCTGGTCGCACAATGGGAGTTGGCCTGTGCAGAGCACCCAACCGAAATATGGCATCTCATACAGGAATATGCGAAAAAAGCCGCCAAGCGGCGGCTCAAAGCGAAAGGCTGCTGAATCTATGACCAAACAAAAACCATTTACCCCCGAACAGAAAGAGGCCCTCCGAAAACTTCAGAATTATCTGGAAATCTCTCGCTGGGATGAAGAAATGAATCGCCGTCGAGAGTATTGGCTTTTTTCACGACATGACAGTCATAATACAACAAACACCAAAAGGAGGATTTTATGATGAAAGAATTTGAAGTTGAAGTACAGATCACGTTTTCCGTTCCGATCCATGTAAGCGCAGAAAATGCCGTATCCGCCGAAGACATTGCAAAAACCGTCATACTCCACACCGATGCACATCCGTTGACAAACATAAGCATTCTGGATGTAGACGCATTCGCTTTTCCCCCGGACAAAGACGAAGTGGCAGAAGTTTGTGCAGAGGATGAACCGCACTGCTGTAGAGGCTGTAACCATTATCCCTGTGGCAAATCTTCCACAGAAAGTGAGGCAGAACTTGCCTCACTTTTCTTTTCGTAACACTTCTCTGGCGCAACGCCAGAACAGGTAGCCATGCCCCCTTTGGGGACATGGCATCACCTTTGCAAGCAACGAGTTGTGGGGACACAACTCCGCTTGTCCGGGGCTTAGCGCCCCTGAAACCCCGCACAGAATGGAGTGATTTTTTGAAAAAAGATATGTGTGAGATAAAAGTCCGCATGCCTCGTTCCAGTCTTATTGATCTGAATCAAAAGGCAAAAAAAGCAGGACTTTCTCGTGAAGAGTACTGCCGGAAGCTGTTTCAGGAATCCATTGTACACGAAGCGCCGCCTGCGGATATTCTTCTCTTTCTGCGTGAAATCCGCAGAGTTGGCATCAACATCAATCAGATTTTGCTTATCGCACAAGCAAAGAATATGATCCTTGTCCCTGACTTGCGTAAGGCTCTTGACGATCTTTTCCAATTAGAAGTACTGGTCATTGACACTTACCGCCCTGACACAAAACGCAGGCACAAAAAATGAAGGCTCCACGATTGAAGCCTTCATTTTTATCAAATCATCCAAATTGGAACAATGTAGTTTTCGCGATCAATTGCTGACAATTTCGGGCGCATACAGAGAATCGCACCATTTCCACGAGGGACAGAGGCTTTATCCAAGTGTGAAAACGCACTGATGAGTTCCGTGCCGGGATTTACTGAGCGCTTGATTTCCAGCGGATGAAGGTATCCGTCACTTTCGATTACCATGTCAATTTCATTACAATTGCTGTCACGATAGTACCATAGCAAACACTCTTTGGCATTGTTGTGATAGGATTTCAGCATTTCAGAAACCACATAATTTTCCAAAATCGCCCCATTTATCGCACCGCTGGCCAGGATTTCAGGTGAGGAATAGCGTGTCAGGTAAGCCACGAGGCCCGTATCAAAGAAATACATTTTAGGGGTCTTTACTGTCCTTTTCAGCAAGTTGTTTGAATAAGGGCGCAGGAAGAAAATAACATCGGATTTTTCCAGCACCTGTAGCCATCTCTTGGCGGTATCATCCGAAACACCCACATCCAACGCAATATCATGCACATTGAGCATTTGCCCTGCCCTGCACGCTGCTGCACGCACAAAATCCCGAAACAGTAGCGGATCAGAAAGCTGTACCTGCTCTTTCACATCTCGGTCAATATAGGTCTGCAAATAACTGGAATAGAATACGTCCCGATCTGTAAATTTTCCACTTACCAGTCCAGGCATGGATCCTTTCCATATCCTTTCATAAATCTGTGTCAGGTCTGCCGGGGCATTGGTATTCTCCCTGTCTTTTAATGCAGAAAGCTCCAGCGTAAATGGGGCAGCTTTCCCTTTTCCGTGGATCTCATGCTGAGAAAGGCTTGGCATATGCAAAATGGCCACACGCCCGGCCAGAGACTCCTGTGCCAGTTCCATCAACTTAAATGCCTGCGACCCAGTCAACCAGTAAGTACCAGGTTCAGCCCCCTTGTCGATTTCCATTTTGATATAGGAAAACAACTCTGGGGCGTACTGCACTTCATCGATCATGATGGGCGTCCTGTGCATCTGCAAGAACATTGCAGGATCTCGCTTTGCCAGTCCTCTCTCTTCCAAATCGTCCAGTGTCACATACTCTCGATCAGCATTCATCAACCGTTTTAGTACAGTCGTTTTTCCCACCTGCCGTGGACCGGTAATCAAAATACAGGCATATTCCTTCGATAGTGCGGTAATTTTCTCCTCAATATCCCGTTTGATATAAGACATGATATTCCCTCCTAGGCAATTATTCGTTCTAATCTTATTTTAGCCTACATCTCCTCGGTTGTCAAGGCAAAAATACGATACAATCTTATTTTACCCTAAAATGTTTCCGAATATTCCAATTGACCACATTCATTCAAGAAAGGCAGCCTTATGGCTGAAGGTGAACTCACTATGACTAAAATTACAACAAGAATAATAATTTCCATCCTTGCTGTTTTTCTGCTGCTGGCTCTTGTCCTTGGCCTGGGCATTTCGGCATCGGCAGCGGAAACCACCACGAAAGTATACACCACCTACGGCAAATACACCGTGGACGGCACCACCTACAACGGCTGTCCCGGCTCTTATTTCAACATCAAAATGCACGGATCGGCGACCAGCAGCACCGGAATGCTTTATAACGACTGGCTCATCAACTGGTCTTACTACTATATCAAAGTAGAAGATGTGGATATCCGTGCCCACAAGTCCTTTAAGCTCTATCGCAACGGCTCCCTGTACAGCAGCAAGACCTTGTCCGGTACCGGAGATCTGACACTGTATGTGGGAGGCCTGTCCACAGGCAAATATGAGTTGCAGTATGTGGCCAATGTTGGCTCGGCACTCAGCAACAAAGACTACACCTATAAGTTTTCTTTCGAAGTAGACGCAACCGCTCCTGTCTGTACTATGAAAGCCGGTGGCAATGTCATCTCCAGCGGCAGCTATACCAACAAACAGGTCACATTCTCTGCCACAGATGATCACACCATTTCTATCCGTGCAAAAAAGCCCGGTGCAAGCAGCTATATTCTTTCTTCCAGCAACCCCTATACCATCGGCGCTACGGAAGCCAACAACGGCTGGTGGTACCTTTATGCGGAAGATAATCTGGACAATGAATCCACTGTCTACAGCTTCTATATGGACACCGTTGCTCCTGTGGGCAAGGTGACAAACAGCAGCGGTACGACCATTGCCAACGGGGGGTACACCAACAAGGCCATCAAGTATCAGGAATTCTACTCCAAGATCGCTTCAGCCAATGCAATTATCCAGATCCTTCCCCATTAAAAAAAATCGGAGCAAACCCAAAAGGGCTTGCTCCGATGGTGCCGCTAACCGGACTCGAACCGGTACAGAGTCGCCTCTGGCAGATTTTAAGTCTGCTATGTCTACCTATTCCATCATAGCGGCGTATGAAATTGTTTCAAGGAGGCCTCTGCCAAACCGATACTTCCCGCGGTACAACAGGAGGTAACTCCTTGAAATCGAAGTTACTCAAACACGAAAAAGCCTGGAAAATCAACAGTTTTTCGATGCATGTTGCAGAATAAAGCACAGGATTTTAAGTCCCTTGTGTCTGCCTGTTCCACCACAGCGGCGAACAGGTGTATTTTAGCACAGTTTTCATCCACAGTCAAGATTATTCCGGCTGTAAATTATAATTTCACTGATCTCTCGTTTTCGGCTTTTTGATGCACATTCCGACCACCATACCCAGCAACATTCCACATCCGATGTATTTTTACCCCCAACAGCCGTCGCAATACACCGCCACGGAAGCGCCGCTATCAGCAATTCGTTCATCTACTCTTATATATCACAATTTTCGGGTCGGTGCATTTTTCACCGTATCGACACACCAGCAGAAAATTCTCTCTGGCAATGACACCAAAGCAGGTTTTACCGCTGTCGTCACGGAGATCTTTCACCTGCGTGCCCAGATACATTTCATCATCACGCAAGAATTTCACCTGATTATCATTGGGTAGTGGATACTCCAGATTCACAAAGTTGCCCACCAGCGGATAAAGCGCTGTGACCGTTTCCATTCCTTCAATGTGCAGGGCATTTACTTCACCGATCAAATTTCTTTTAAAATCTTGAAAGCTTTCCATTCCATTGTCCAATATGTATTTCGCCAGGAAGCACTGCTTTCCGAAGGGGCACCCACTGGTTTCAACACAGCCGGGACAAACTTCTTTGGAGGGACACTGGACACAATTTGCACCACAAAGAGACTTTTTCATTTTGCTTCCTCCTTCAATTCTGCACCATACCGGCACAGCAGGGATGTTACAATGAACATAACCCCCAAAGCCACACAACTATTGCTCTCCAATGCCATGGGTTCTACATTTCCCCAAAGAACAGAAATGATATTATGGGCCACCTGTGCCAGCACCGCTGCCACAATGGGGATCCAGATGGTGTGGACACCCAAAAGAAGAAGTTCTTTTGCACCCTCTGCGGTGAAGGGCGTTCCGGCTTTCAGCTCATGATCAAAATAATTGCAGGCCAGCTTCGCCACCACGATCTCTCCTATGCACAGGATCATCCCCACAAAGATGGCTGACCACACGGTTCCCAAGCTGATACCTGCTTCATTTTGCAGAATGCTGTGCAGTGTCATACCGCCGATTTTGATAGACTCTGCGCCGATCAGCAGGGCAAGAGCCCCCACGACACAGCCACAAAATCCGATAATACAACAGATGTAAACGATCTTACTGATTACTTTTCCGATTTTCGAAAGCGTCTGAATGGTTTGTAATGATTTCACGTTCCACCTCCTTTAAGCGTGAGAAAGCTGCGGAAAATACAGCTTCTCCTTTTCAATGCTTTCTAATTGCTCGCCCCGATAGAACAGGCGATAATCCTCGCCGCCGTCATAAACCTCTGCAATAAACAGTGTCTGTTCTTCTTTCAGAGGTGCAAAGCCCAGCATCAGCCGGTCATAGTCATTGCCCAGCTGGGCAATGATGGTTTGTAAGGGCAGCCTTTCCTTGCAGATCACACTTTGCAAAATCAGTGTGTTCCCTTCTTTTTCCAGCACCACAAAGCAATCCAGCAATGGATGATAATAAACATTCTCCATCGATGCAGTATAAAACATTTGCAGGCCAAATTTATTGGTCTGTTCCAATGCGGAATAGACAGCACCATGGCGCACCATCTCCAAATACTGCATCCTTTGCATTTCCTGTACAGGAACAAATCCACTGACAGCCGCACAGGAAACAGCCCCATCCCTGAGCAAATAGCGATACTCTTTAAGCTGTCCAAACCCTGCTTTTTCATAAAAACCCAGTGCTGACAGATCTCCAAACAAATAAATGCCGTCGCACTTCCCTTCATACTGTTCCACCACATAGCGCAACAGTTTTTCAGCCAGACCCCGGCGGCGATAGGATTCATCGGTCATCACCGTACCAATCTGGATATAATGTTTTACACTGCCGTTTTGCAGAAAATCCATCCGATTGGCTGATACATTACATATAATTTTCCCCTCCTCTAAGTAGGAATATGGGATGTAATCTCCCTCAAAATAGCCATTTTTGACCCAGTCTTCAAAAGAAAAGCCAAAAGTTTTCTCGGTCAGATCATTCAGTTTATGACGATATTCGTCATTTTTCATATAATTATAAATTCGTTCCATCATTTCCACGCTTTCTAAAATATATGTTTTGAAATGGTTATTTTCATTATATGCCTGCTGATTTCATTTGTCAATGGGGAATACAAAAAATCCGAGCGGCCATTGCCGCTCGGATCCAATTTCAATTAAAAGCCCAGGATATGCAACCCCAGCAAGCTGATCACAGTCATGATCGTGCCGGACATGATTACGCCCAAGCACACCGCCAATGTTGTTGATTTTGGTCCCATGTCCAGAAAGCTTGCACCCAAAGTTCCGGTCCATGCCCCTGTTCCAGGCAGCGGAATACCCACAAAGATCATCAAAGCCACTGCAAGTCCTCCTCTGCCGGTTTTTGCCACCAGCTTTTGGCCGGCCTTTTCACCTTTTTCCAAAAAAAACCTACAGAATTTTCCAAAATACTTCTGTTTTGCCCCCCAAAGCAGGAACTTTCGGGCAAACAAATAAATGATGGGAACAGGAACCATATTCCCCAATACACATACGATCATCGAAGGGATTAGTGGCAAATCCATGCCAAGTGCAATGGGCACAGCACCTCTGATCTCAATCAGGGGAACCATCGAAACCAGAAAAACCATTAAATATTTCATTTATAAATTCCTTTTCAACAGCATTTTACAGGATCAAAACCTTTGCCAGAAATCAGTATATCATAGAAAAGAAAAAACGCAACCAAATATTTTATGAACGGCTTGACAGTCCTTAAAAAAGGTGGTAAAATTTCCGTGTAATTTCATAGGACAGTTCGTGACCATCCTGTCGGTAAATAAAACTAGGGAAACAGGATGGACGCTTTGCGTCCATTTTTATTTTTAGGAGACTTTTATGCGCAACAAAACCCGTTCCACCGTATACGGTGCCCTCATCGCTGCATTATATGTGGTGATGACATATTTGCAAAACATGATTTTTCCAGACAGCGCTTCTATGGCCATTCAATTCCGAGCCTCCGAAGCACTGTGTGTACTGGCTTTCTTTACCCCGGCTGCCATTCCCGGACTGACTGTGGGCTGTTTTCTGTTTAACATGACCAGTGGTGCCGCACTGCCTCTGGACTTTCTGGTCGGCAGCATTGCCACAGCCGGAGCAGCCACCTGTATGTGGAAAAGCCGAAATCTGACCATCAAGGGCTATCCGCTGTTGGGCCTGTTCATGCCTGCGGTGTGGAACGCTGTTTTGGTCGGCAAAGAACTTTCCATCTATGTTGGAGGCGGTTTTTTACTGAACGCCATTTGGGTTGCCATCGGTGAGTTGGGCGTATTACTTAGTTTGGGTACCCTGGTCTATTATGCCGTTAAATCTCGCCGTCAACACCTGAAGCTGTAACATCCATTTTACTGACCAGGCACATGGGCTGTCCGGTCAGTGGGTGCAACAGTTCTAGGCGATAGGCACAAAGCTGCTGATAAGTCAGCCCCAAAGACTCAGAAAATGCTTTGGAGTGATCATTTCCATATTGGGGATCCCCCAAAATCGGAAAGCCCATATAGGCACAATGGACACGAAGTTGATGGGTCCGACCAGTAATTGGCCGCAGTTCCAACTGGGTGTACCCCTGCTTATGTTGTAAGACCTGATATTCCGTTACCGACGCTTTCCCCTGCACCCCTACAAAGCGCAACAAGCTGGGAGCCGGATAACGATCGATCGGTGCATCAATGATGCCGCTTTCCTGCATTGGACTTCCATAAACCAGAGCGTGATAGGTCTTTTGCACCTTTGTATTTTGCAAGAGTGCATGAACATGGGCATTTTTCGCCAATAAAACGATACCAAAGGTATCCCGATCCAGACGTGTTACCGGATGGAAGGCACACTTCTGCCCGGTTTTTTCATAATAACCTGCAACATAGTTTGCCAACGTGCCGTCATTTTTTACACGGGAAGGATGAATGAGCATACCAGCCGGTTTGTCCACTGCCAAAAGATGTGCATCTTCATATAGAATGGTCAAAGGGCCGTCCTCTGCCGGATATTGCACCTGCGGAGGGTCCAGCAGAACCCGGATCTCATCCCCCGGTTGAACAGAAAAATCTGTATGTTCCGGTTTCCCATTGACCAGAATTTTTTCGTGCCATTTCAACCTGTTCATTAAACTGGCTGACATGGCCATTTCTTCCCGCAGGAAGGAAGATAGCCGTCCTGCCCTCTCTGCCCTGTGCTTCAGCTCCATTGCTACGCCCCTTTCATTGCAAAAAAGCCAGTTGCAACTGCAACTGGCTTTTATTGTGTCTTAGTTCAGAGCAGCCTTAGCCTTCTCAACAACAGCAGCGAAAGCAGCAGCGTCGTGAATAGCCATCTCAGACAGGCTCTTACGGT